>NZ_JAULSJ010000010.1:0-143139 GCF_030518295.1 Chryseobacterium urinae
TTCATTTTTCACTTTATTAGAATAGCGCTCCGGCTACTTTTTTAATATTATCACTCTTCCCCATCGAATAAAAATGCAGAACCGGAACTCCGAATTCCAGCAGTTCTCTGCATTGTGCGATTGCCCATTCGATTCCGATTTGTTTTACGGCTTCATTATTTTTGGCATTTTCGACTTCATTTATTAAATCTTCCGGAAGATCAATTTTAAAAATCTGAGGTAAAACCTTTAAATGCTTTTTCGTAGCAATTGGTTTAATTCCCGGAATAATCGGAACCGTGATTCCCATTTCTCTGGCTTTCTGAACGAATTCAATGAATTTTTTATTATCGAAAAACATTTGGGTTACGATATAATCTGCTCCCGCATCCACTTTTTGTTTCAGCCATTTCAGATCATAATTCATGGATGGTGCTTCCATGTGCTTTTCAGGATAACCGGCAACGCCGATGCAGAACTTATTATGCTCATCACAAATTTCATCCTGATTATGCAGATATTTTCCTCTTCCCAGATCATTAATCTGGTGAACCAGTTCCATTGCGCTTCCGTGACCTCCCTGAGTCGGCTCAAAATACTGATGCCCTTTCATCGCATCGCCTCTGAGAGCCATCACGTTATCAATTCCGAGATACATACAGTCAACCAGAAGATATTCTGTTTCTTCTTTGGTAAAACCTCCGCAAAGCAGATGCGGAACGGTATCTACATTATATTTATGTTGAATGGAAGCACAGATTCCCAACGTTCCGGGACGCATTCTGGTAATTCTGCGTTCCATTAATCCGTTTCCCTTGTCGATGTAAATATATTCTTCTCTGGAAGTCGTAACGTCAATGAATGGCGGTTTAAATTCCATTAAAGGATCAATATTTTTATAAAGATCTTCAATCCCTATTCCTTTTTGCGGCGGAACAACTTCGAGGGAGAATAAGGTTTTTCCGTTTGCGTTTTTTATATGGTCTGTGATTTTCATTTATTCTAAAAAATTTCGTTTATTTGATTATATTGGTTTATTACATCCTTAAAAAACGACTTGAAATCCGCGATTTTAAAATCACCTTCAAATTTATATTGGTAGCCATCATATTTTATAGTAAAATTATAAGGTGTGCTAAAAACCTGATTTCCTGTATCATTAATTGACTTTCTAAGATTAATAAATAAGTACATTTCTCCTAATGTCTTTTGAAATCTCGAAAGCTGTTGGAATTCAATATTTGTTACATATGTCAAAAAATTATAAGTGTTGCCAAAATATCTAACAACTGTCTTTAATAGAGAGTAAATTGGTTGAAACGAAGAAAATATTCCTACATTCTGATTATTAGCAATAACAGTAAATCTTTTATCGACATTTAATGTGTAAAGATTTGAAATACCTAATCTTGAAAAATCATTATTAAATAACTGTCTTGCAGAAATATAATTCTTTTTGATGGCATCGTAAAAAATAAATCTTAAAAATTGAACATACTCAACATCGTGTTGATCTTGTGGGAAATTTTGATTAAACCAATTAACATAATCAACATTAGAGTAATTATAAACTTCTGTTGTATAAAATTTATTTATATATCCAAAGAAGTCTACATTTTCGCCATAAAAATGGTGATAAATATGTTTGATATTGTTTATATCACAAACTAAAATAACCTTTTCGAATCCAAATTTATTTTCGCCTAATTTATCATGTGCAGAAAAGATATTTAAGATTCTAAAAATATGCTCTGGATCAATTCTATCTAAATCATCAATAACCAAAACAGGTTTTTTTTCTGTTTTTGTTTCAATACCTTTTACTAATCTATAAATAAGCTGGGAAACTGCGTTATTTTCGTACAGAGAACCAATTTTTAATTCTTCCTTATCAAAAAATTGTTTAATAATTTTTAAATCCGGATTTGATTCTATTTCTTTTTTAAAATTGTCAAAATCATTTTTGTTAATTTCAGAAATTTTTGAAACTAATTTTCCTATATTTTTGATCATTGAATAAGATTTAGGTAATTGTTCTTCAATGACTGTTTCTCCTAATAAATCAACATTTGAAACAAAATCATTCAAAAATTTATTTGAAAAATATTGATAAGCTAAATTTCCTACTGGAAAATCAAAATCGTCAAAATCAACACTATTTTTATCTAAAATTTGAAATAATATATCAAACTTTATTAATTCAAAAATATCCTGATTACTTGAAACTGAATAATTAACTGGATTAAGAAAAATGGGGAAATATTTATCCTCATATTTTTGTTCTTTAAAAAATTCACTTAAAAAATACGATTTACCTATTCCAAATTTTCCAGAGAAAATAATTCGATTATTATTTTCAATACTTAAATGATCTTCAAATTTTTGAAAAACTTTTTCTATTAATTCTTTTCCCATAATTTAAATTCCATCTGCCAAATTAGGATTCAACCACTTTCTCGCTTCCTGCAAAGAAATTCCTTTTCTTACGGAATAATCTTTCAATTGGTCTTCTGCAATTTTCCCCAATCCGAAATATTTGGCGTGCGGACTTCCGAAATAGTATCCGGAAACCGAAGCAGTCGGGAACATTGCTAAACTTTCCGTCAGATAAACTCCGATATTTTCTTCCACTTTCAGTAAATCCCAGATTGCGTGTTTTTCTAAGTGATCCGGACACGCAGGATAACCCGGAGCGGGACGAATTCCTTTATACTTTTCAGCAATTAGTTCTTCGTTGGTTAAATTTTCCTGATTGGCATAACCCCAATATTCCGTTCTTACTTTTTTATGTAAAAATTCTGCGTAGGCTTCTGCAAAACGGTCTGCCAAAGCTTTCACCATGATCGCGTTGTAGTCGTCATTCGCTTTTTCGTATTCCTGCGCCAGTTCATCCGTTCCGAAACCGGTTGTTACACAGAAAGCTCCCATATAATCGGTTTTTCCTGAACTTTCAGGGGCAATAAAATCGCTTAACGCCAGATAATCTTTTCCTTTTGAACGCTGAGCCTGCTGTCTCAGGGTGATGAACTTCGTTTTTTGATCGTTGTTTTCATCAAAAATTAAAATATCATCCGTTTCGTTGGAATTGGCTTTGAAAATTCCGAAAATAGCTTTTGCCGTTAATAACTTTTCATCCAAAATTCTTTTTAAGATTACCTGTGCATCTTTGAACAATTCTTTTGCCTGAACTCCTACAACCTCATCTTCTAAAATTTGCGGATATTTGCCATGAAGATCCCAGCTTCTGAAAAAAGGCGACCAATCGATGAAAGGCAATAATTCTCTCAGATCCTGATTTTCAACAACGGTAATTCCTAACTGATTAGGCATAAAAATTTGTTCATTTTCCCAGTCGATTTTAAACTTATTCTGTCTGGCTTCTTCAATAGAAACATAGTCTTTTTCTACCTGTCTGTTCAGGAACTTTTCACGAAATTCGGAATATTCACTTTTCAGATCATCAACATATTCTTTATTTCTATCGCCCAATAATGAACTTACCACGTTTACCGCTCTGGAAGCATCATTGACGTGAACTACTGCATTTTTATATTTTAAATCGATTTTCACGGCTGTGTGCGCTTTTGAAGTCGTTGCGCCACCAATCAGCAAAGGGAAATTTAAATTCTGTCTTTCCAGTTCCTGTGCGATGTACACCATTTCATCCAGACTCGGTGTAATTAATCCACTAAGTCCGATCACATCGACTTTCTCTTCAATCGCAGTCTGAATAATTTTTTCAGCAGGAACCATTACACCAAGATCCACAATTTCGTAGTTGTTACAACCTAAAACAACGCTTACAATATTTTTACCGATATCATGAACGTCTCCTTTTACCGTTGCCATCAAAATTTTTCCGTTGGCTGGTTTTGTTCCGTCTTTTTCGGCTTCGATGAATGGCTGTAAATAAGCCACCGCTTTTTTCATGACCCTTGCAGATTTTACCACCTGCGGTAAAAACATTTTTCCGCTTCCGAACAGATCTCCCACAACGCCCATTCCGGTCATTAAATTAATTTCAATCACATGAAGCGGTTTTTCTGCCTGTAGTCTAGCTTCTTCCACATCTTCCTCGATAAAACGGTCGATTCCTTTTACCAAAGCATGGGTGATTCTTTCCTGTAAGGGATGATTTCTCCATTCTAAATCTTCAACCTTTTCTTTCTTAACGGATTTATGCTTTTCGGAATACTCAAGAAGGCGTTCTGTAGCATCTTCTCTTTTATCGAGAATCACATCTTCAACAAGCTCCAGAAGTTCTTTATTAATTTCATCATAAACTTCCAGCATCGCAGGATTTACGATTCCCATATTCATACCTGCCTGAATGGCGTGATACAGGAAAACCGAGTGCATCGCTTCTCTCACCGTATCATTTCCACGGAACGAGAACGAGACATTGGAAACTCCCCCGCTCACGGATGCATACGGAAGATTCTGACGAACCCATCTTGTTGCTTCAATAAAATCGATGGCATTTCTGCGGTGTTCATCCATTCCTGTTGCCACAGGGAAAATATTTAAATCGAAAATAATATCTTCTGCAGGGAAATTTAAACGATTCACTAAGATATCATAGGAACGTTTTGATATTTCGATTCTGCGTTCGTAGGTATCGGCTTGTCCCACCTCATCAAAAGCCATGACGATCACGGCTGCTCCGTATCTTTTGATGGCTTTTGCCTGTTTGATGAATTCTTCTTCACCACCTTTTAAGCTGATGGAATTGACCACACATTTTCCCTGTGCAACCTGCAATCCGGCTTCCAGAATTTCCCATTTTGAAGAATCGATCATGAGAGGAATTCTTGCGATGTCCGGTTCTGAGGCAATCAGGTTTAAAAATTTAATCATGGAAGCCTTTCCGTCGATCAGTCCATCGTCAAAATTAACGTCGAGAATCTGTGCACCGCCTTCAACCTGATGACGTGCAATATCGAGCGCTTCCCCGAATTTTTCTTCTTTTATTAATCTTAAAAATTTCTTTGAACCGGCAACGTTGGTTCTTTCCCCAACGTTGATAAAGTTACTTTCCGGTGTAATAATCAAAGGCTCAAGCCCCGATAATCTTAAATATTTCATCAATTTATTCTTCTAAAATAAAATATGCATTATTTGCATTTTGCTTCAGCAAATCCACATGTTTGCCCAAAGCGGTGGTCATTGGAAATCTTTTGTATGCTAAGCCGTGTTCTTTGGCAAACTGCTCGATTTCTTCTGTAATTTCATTATAATAGGCATAACTATAATTCGGAAAAAGATGGTGGGCAACGTGAAAGTTGAAATTTCCCAAAATATTCCGCACAAACCAGTTATTTTCTTTTAAATCGTTGGTGACTTCAAACTGATGGTGAAGCCAGCTAAAAGGAAGTCCGTTTTTCTCATCAAGTTTCGGGAAGGCATTATCGGGAAGCGGATGCAGTGGCAACAATACAAAAAGCGCAAAAATACTCGCTGCAATTACCTGTAAAAACCACGCTCCCAAAGCCAAGCCTAAAGAGACTTTAAAAAACAGAACGGGAACGGCAATCTGATAGAAAAAGTAAAACAGCTTATACGCCACCATTTTAATTTTTTCTTTTACCGGAATCGCTCCCTGTGTTTTCAGGATCACTCTTTCGTTATCAAAAAAATCTCTGAAATCGCGAATAAACATCCAGTTGAACAGATATAAAGGATAGACCAGAAAGAAAAAGAAATGCTGATATTTCTGAATTCCTTTTGCTTTGATCCACGGAACAATTAGTAAAAGTCCGCTCTGCTCAATGTCTGTGTCCCAACCGTCTACATTGGGATAGGCGTGATGGCTTGCGATGTGTCTTTTCTTCCAGATGTAGGAGTTGGCTCCCACAAAATCGAAAATCTGTAAAACCAGACTGTTCAGTCTTTTACTTTTAAAAATATTATTGTGAGCCGCTTCGTGAATTAAATTCAGATAAATTAAAACCAGAGAAAGCCCCATTAAAATAAAACTCAAAACGTAGACAGAAGGCTGATCTGCATGTAGAAGAGCAAAGACATATAAACCAAAATAGACCAAAGGCAGAATAACTGCTTTGATCTGAATATAAATGTCCCTGTTTTCAGGAATGGATTCTACTCTTTGGTTCACTTTTTTTCTGAGTTCATTAAATAATCTGGCATCTTCCGGATCTTTAAAGTAAATAGGTTTTTCCATTATATTTAATTTTGTGTGATAATTAAAGATAATATTAAAAACTGTTCCTTTTTCTTATGATTTAATTAAAAAATTCTATTATTTCAGACCAATTCCTTCAATTTTCTTGGTGGATATTGCGAAACCAGATCTGCAATTGCCTTGATATGTTCCGGCGTTGTTCCGCAGCAGCCTCCAATGATGTTGATTAATCCTTTTTCTACATATTCTTTGATCTGACTCGCCATATCTTCCGGAGTTTCATCATACTTCCCGAAAGCATTGGGTAGACCTGCATTCGGATAAGCTGAGACAGCAAATTCTGAATTATGAGCTAAAGTCTCCAGATAAGGCGTTAATTGATTTGCTCCTAAAGCGCAGTTAAAACCTACACTTAAAAGGTTTAAATGAGAAACTGAGATCAAAAATGCTTCTGCTGTCTGTCCGCTCAATGTTCTTCCTGAAGCATCGGTAATGGTTCCTGAAACCATGATCGGAATTTTGATGTTTCTTTCGTCCTGAAGTTCGTCAATAGCGAAAAGGGCTGCTTTTGCATTCAATGTATCGAAAATGGTTTCTACCAACAGAATGTCCGATCCTCCGTCTAATAAAGCTTCGCACTGCTGTTTGTAAGCAATTCTCAGTTCATCAAAAGTAATGGCTCTGTATCCGGGATCGTTTACATCGGGGCTTAAACTTGCGGTTCTGTTGGTTGGGCCGATAGAACCTGCCACAAATCTTGGTTTATCCGGATTTTTCGCGGTGTACTCGTCGCAGGCTTTTCTTGCAATTTTTGCAGATTCGTAATTCAGTTCGTAAACGAGATCTTCCATGTGATAATCTGCCATGGCAATGGTTGTTCCTGAAAATGTATTGGTCTCAATGATGTCTGCTCCCGCTTCGAGATATTTTTTGTGAACTTCTTCTATGGCATGAGGCTGCGTTAAAGACAACAAATCATTGTTTCCTTTTACCGGATGTTCCCAGTTTTTGAAACGTTCGCCACGGTAATCTTCTTCTTCGAATTTATACCGCTGAAGCATGGTTCCCATCGCTCCGTCGAGAATTAAAATTCTTTCGGATAATGCTTTGTATAGTTGTTCTGAATTTTTCATTTATTATTTATTTCGTCGTGAATCAATTCGCTGATATTTTCCATAGGTTGCACCTACGGTTATTGTTATTGAACCCTTCGGGTTCGTTGTTAATCCAACGCCTGTTTTAAATCTGCAATGATATCTTCCACATTTTCCAGACCTACCGAACAACGAACCAGACCTGCAGTAATTCCGACTTCGTTTCTTTCTTCATCGGATAATTTGGAGTGCGTTGTAGAAGCGGGATGCGTTACAATAGTTCTTGTATCGCCTAAGTTTGCGGAAAGGGAACACATTTTTATTTTATCTAAAAAGTTTCTTCCGCCTTCAATTCCTCCTTTGATTTCGAAGGCAACGATGTTTCCGCCTAATTTCATCTGCTTTTTCGCAATTTCGTAGCTTGGATGAGATTTTAAGAACGGATATTTTACTAATTCTACATTGGGATGGCTTTCAAGAAACTCAGCTACTTTTAAAGCGTTCTCGCAATGTTTTTCTACGCGAATTGCCAGTGTTTCGAGACTTTTAGACAAGACCCAAGCGTTGAAAGGCGACATTGCAGGTCCTGTATTTCTGGCGAAAAGATAGATTTCACGGATCAGGTCTTCTCTTCCGACCGCTACTCCGCCCAAAACACGACCTTGTCCGTCAATTAATTTGGTTGCAGAGTGCACCACGATGTCTGCTCCGTATTTTATCGGCTGTTGCAGATAAGGTGTTGCAAAGCAGTTATCCACAACGAAAATTAAGTTATGCTTTTTTGCAATCTGCCCGAAAAACTCTAAATCCAAAACCTCAATCGCAGGATTGGTAGGTGTTTCCAGATATAAAATTTTCGTGTTGGGCTGAATATATTTTTCTACATTCCCAGCATCTTCTGCTTTAAAATAGGTTGTTTCGATATTCCATTTCGGGAAATATTTTGTGAACAAAGTATGCGTAGAACCGAAAACGGACTGACAGCTTACAATATGATCTCCGGCATTTAACAAAGTCGCAAATGTGGAGTAAATCGCAGCCATTCCTGTGGCAAAAGCATACCCTGCTTCTGCGCCTTCCATTTTGGCAATTTTATCGGTAAATTCTGTTACGTTCGGATTCGAAAAACGGCTGTATAAATTTTTTGGTTTTTCTTCCGCAAAGCTCGCTCTCATGTCTTCCGCATCCTGAAAAATAAAGCTGGATGTGAGATACAAAGGGGTTGAATGCTCATCAAACTGGGTTCTTTCAGTCTGGGTTCTTATGGCAAAGGTTTCAAAATTGGTTGATGGTTGATGGTTGTCAGTTGATAGTTTTTCTTCGTTATTCATCACTAATACATTTTACATTTGTACTTTTCACAGAATCATTTCGTTTCACTTACTCTTAAAATGTCTCCGAATACACCTCTTGCCGTAACTATTGCGCCGGCGCCGGCTCCCATGATGACGATTGGGTTTTCTCCGTAACTTTCGGTGTAGATTTCGAAGATTGAGTCTGAGCCTTTCAGTTGTCCTAAAGCGGAGGTTGCCGGAACGGAAATTAATTTCACATCGAGTTCTCCTTTTTCTTTCTGCAAATCTCCGTGAAGATCTCCCACATATCTTAAAACGTGTCCTTCTTTCTGATTTTCTTTGATTTTCTGATATTCCGCATCTAATTCGTCCAGTCTTGAAAGGAATTCTGATTTGGAAACAGAAAGCAGATTTTCAGGAACAAGATTCTGAATTTTAATATCTTCAAACTCATTGATTAGATCTAATTCTCTCGCCAAAATCAATAATTTTCTTCCCACATCGTTTCCTGACAGGTCTTCTCTCGGATCGGGTTCTGTATATCCTTTTTCCAACGCTTCATTGATGATGGTGGAAAACTTATCGTCTCTCAAAGAAAAATTATTGAAAACATAGCTTAATGTTCCCGAGAAAACGCCTTTAATTCTTGTGATATTTTCTCCTGAAAGGTGTAGAAGTTTAATGGTGTCAATCAATGGTAAACCGGCCCCCACATTGGTTTCGTAGAGATAGCGTCTGTTGTTTTTGTTCAACGTATATCTTAGTTGACGGTATTCTGAAATGGGAAGGGTGTTAAAAATTTTGTTGGAGGAAACGAGATCGAAGCCGTTTTCCGCCAAAGTGTGGTAATTTTTTACGAAGTCTTTGCTTGCGGTGTTATCCACAACGATTAAATTTTCAAGCTGATTTTCTTTGGAAAACCTAATGAGTTCCTGAACATCGGAAGGTTTTTCTGCTGTTAAAACCTCATCATTCCAATTGCTGTCGAATCCTTTTTTGTTGAATGCTATTTTCCTGGAATTGGCGACTGCAACTACTTTCAGGTCTATTTTTTTTCGTCTTTTAATTTCTTCCGAAGATTCCAAAACCTGCTGTATTAAGGTCTTCCCTACGTTTCCGTGACCGATGATTGCCAGATGAACGGTTTTCGGTTTTTTGGAAATTTCAGATTCGATGATATTTTTTGCTTTTTCGTCCTGTGAAGATGTCACAACGATATTTACCCGTTTTTCGGCTGCAATCTGGTTTAAAAGCAATGGGAAAACATTATTTCTTGCGAGTTCCGCTAAAACTTTGTTGAAGTCTTCTGCAACAAATCCTAACACCGACACATTATTGATGCTGTATATCTGAGAAACTTTCCCCGATTTTCTTTCTGGTTCAAATTCGTCAATCAGACAATTGACTGCTTTTTCGGAATCGTTTTCATGAACTAAAATGGAGATTCCGTTTTCAATTGCCTGCTGGGAAATTACTCCCACACTGATTCGCGCCAAAGTAAGCGCTTTAAAAATTCGTCCGTCGATCCCGATTTCACCTAAGAAATCTTCTCCTTCAAATTTGATGATGGATCTGTTTTTTAAAAATTTTATTTCGTTAGCATTAATCTTACTCATTTTTCAAAATATTTTTAATGATCGTATTTAATTGTTTATATTCCATTAAGAAGGCATCGTGCCCATGAACTGAGGTGATCTCGTGATAGAAGACATCTTTGTTTTTCTCTTTCAGCCTTTCAAAACACATTCGGATTTCTGAAGCGGGGAAAAATAAATCTGTATCTACAGAGATCATGTGCATTCGCGCCTGAATTTTTTCCAAATGTTCTTCATTGGCATTGATATTCATCAGCAAATGATTCATGAGCTTGTATGATTTTAAACTAAATCTTTCGTTTAAAGCTTTTCCGTGATAAACAAGCCAGTCTTCCGACTCTAATCTCTGCTTTTCTTCACTGAATCTGTTTTGAAATCTGTTATTTAACGATTCAGGTGTTCTGTAACACAGCATCGCATGAATTCTTGCTTTTTGCAATGGTTCATCGTTTTGGTTTAGTAAAAATTTCTGAACGAGACACTGTGCATGAAGCCAGTCGTGGGTTTTAAAATCGCAGGCTACCGGGATGAAAATTTCGGCAAGTTTTGGATTTTTCACTAGCATTTCCCAACCGATTCCGCCTCCTAAAGAACCTCCAATAATGGCGTGTAAACTTTTGATATTTAAAATTTCAAGACCTTTCAAAAATATGTTTGCTATATCTGAGGGCGTGAAATCTTCACATTTATCAATAAAAAAATCATCAAATCCGTTTCCGGGAATATTGAAGCACAGAACGGTGTATTGGTCGGTATCGATTACCTGATGTTCTCCAACCAGTTGTTTCCACCATCCTTTTTCTCCGGAAACATTGGAATTTCCGGTTAAAGCATGATTCACTAAAATGATCGGGGCAGAAAACAGGTCTTTCCCGAAAAGCTGATAGCTCAACGGGATATTGTATTCCTTTTGGGAATCGGTACGATACGAAAAATTAATATGTTTAAGTTCTGTTTTCAATTCTATTATTTTAATACAATTGAAAATGCCACAGGAAATGGCTGAAAGAACTTCAGTGAGTTATCTGTCCAAAATAATTCTGGTAGAACGTAGCACCTTCATTGCTTGCGCAAAGGGTTGCTAAGGTTTCATAGGGTCTAATCCCTCAACCTTTCTTGATAACATTTTCAATATTTGAATGAACGAATGGTGCAAAGATAAAACTTTTCTTTTAAATATTTATAAAAATTTAATTTAATCTTACAAACCCCGATAAACAGAAGGCTTTCAGGGAAATATTAATAATAATTCAAATTTCGTGAGTTGGAATTTTTTCGCAAAAAAACTAACTTCGTAATGAAAATGATGAGATATGATTGCTGAAAAACAAAGATTACAAGACACAAACTGGAAAAACTGGGGACCTTACGTGAGTAACCGGCAATGGGGAAATGTACGCGAAGACTACAGCCCGAACGGCGATGCATGGAATTTCGCCAATCACAATAACGCAGAAAGCTATGCCTACCGTTGGGGAGAAGAAGGAATAGCGGGAATTTCTGATGCAAAGCAGCTTTTCTGTTTTGCGCTTTCGTTCTGGAACAAAAAAGATAAAATGGTGAAGGAGCGCTTCTTTGGACTGAGCAATCCACAGGGAAATCACGGAGAAGACATTAAAGAACTATTTTATTATCTGGATAATACACCTACTCACAGCTATATGAAAATGGTGTACAAATATCCGATTAATGCGTTTCCGTATGATGAACTGCTTTCTGAAAATGGAAAAAGAAGTAAAAAGGAAGCGGAATATGAAATTTTCGACACCGGAATTTTTGATCAGGATGAATATTTTGATATTTTTATAGAGTACGCTAAAGCAGAATACAACGATATTCTAGTAAGGGTAACGGTCTGCAACAGAAGCAATATAGTGGCTCCGATTGTAGTGGCTCCCACGGTGTGGTTCAGAAATAACTGGAAATGGGGTTACAATACATATAAAGGACAAATCAATGCTTCTCATGAAGGCTGCATCACCATCAACCATGACAGTGTTCCGATAAAAAAGTTTTATTCAAGAAATATTGCCGCGGAAAGTGTTTTCTGTGATAATGAAACCAACAGTCCGAAATTATATGGAACACCCTATCCGGGAAATACTTATTACAAGGATGGCATCAACGATTATATTACTTACGGAAGCAACACCGTGAATCCTGAAAAGAGAGGAACAAAAGCTTCTTTTTTAATTGATGAAGTTATTGAAGCCGGACAATCGAAAACGTTTGATTTCAGATTGTCTCCCAATGAACTGGAGAATCCGTTTTATGAATTTGATGAGATCTTTAACAGCAGAGTTGCTGAAGCGGATGAATTTTATGCCGAAATTCAGAATGATGTTTCTGATGACGATGAAAAAAACGTGCAAAGACAGGCTTTTGCAGGACTCCTCTGGAACAAGCAGTTTTATCATTATAATGTAGGAAAATGGCTGAAAGGCGATCCGAATTTTGAAGCTCCCAGAAATTTCAACCATTATGTCCGAAACACGGAGTGGAATCATATGCACAATAAAGACATCATCTCGATGCCTGATAAATGGGAATATCCTTGGTATGCAACTTGGGATCTTGCCTTCCATTGTGTTCCGTTTGCGATTATTGATGCGGAATTTGCGAAAGGACAGCTTCTTTTATTAACGAAAGAATGGTATATGCATCCGAACGGACAGCTTCCTGCCTACGAATGGAATCTGAGTGATGTAAACCCGCCCGTTCATGCGTGGTCGTGCTTCCGAGTATTTAAAATTGATGAAAAGCAAAACGGCAAACCTGATCTTTTATTTTTGGAAAAGGTTTTTCAGAAATTATTGTTAAACTTCACATGGTGGGTAAACCGAAAAGATAAAAACGGAAAAAATATTTTCGGAGGCGGTTTTCTTGGGCTTGATAACATCGGGGCTTTTGACCGGAATATGGTGTTAAAAGACGGACAGCATCTGGAGCAGGCGGACGGAACGAGCTGGATGGCAATGTACGCTCTGAATATGATGCGGATTGCCATGGAGCTGGCTCAGTATTATCAGGTGTATGAAGATATGGCGATTAAATTCTTTGAGCATTATCTTTATATTGCCGAAGCCATGGAAAATCTGGGGGAAGGAACAAAAGGGCTATGGAACGAAGAAGACGGCTTTTTCTATGACGTGCTTCAGCTTGGGAACGGCGACAGTGTTTCTCTGAAACTGAGAAGTATTGTGGGATTGATTCCTATGTTTGCCGTAGAAATTATCGATCATCATCTGTTGGATAAAATGCCCAACTTTACTACCAGAATGGATTGGATTCTGAAAAACAAACCTGAACTTACGAAACTTGTTTCGCACTGGGAAGAGGAAGGTCATGGAAGAAAGCATCTGATGAGTATTCTGAGGAAAAACCGTCTGACAAAAGTTTTGACCAGAATGCTTGATGAGAAAGAATTTTTAAGCCAATACGGAATTCGGGCAATGTCTAAGGTATATGAAGAAAAACCATTCAAATTTTCTGTTCATGGCACTGAAAATGTAGTTTATTATACGCCTGCAGAAAGTGACAGCCGAATGTTCGGAGGAAACAGCAACTGGCGCGGCCCGATCTGGTTCCCGATCAATTTCCTGATTGTAGAAAGTTTGCAGAGATTCCATTTCTATTACGGAAACAGCATGAAAGTGGAATTGCCGACCGGAAGCGGAGAGAAGAAAAATCTGGATGAAGTCGCTCACGATATCAGCAACCGACTTTGTTCTATTTTCCTAAAAGACGAGAATGGAGAACGTGCTTTCAACGGAGGAAATGCTAAGTTTAATTATGATGAAAATTTTAAAGATTACATTACCTTCTTCGAATATTTTCACGGAGATAATGGTCGCGGCGTAGGAGCTTCTCACCAGACAGGATGGACAGCTACGGTTGCCAAGCTTTTGAAGCCAAGATTGTTGATGTAATATTAACTAAACATAAATTTTAACAGGATATTTCAATTTTGAGATATCCTTTTTTTATTATTCACCACATAACATAAATACCGTCAATTGATATGTTAAAGGTTATAGCCAAAATCTATTTTCTCATTAGTATAAAATAAATTTTTATGCATTTTATATAAAAAATCAATATTTATAAGCAAAAATAATTATTAATTTAATACCTAATAACTATATTAGCAGAATAAAATCTAATAATTATTTCATGAAAGTAAAACTACTACCTATTGCAACTTTTTTAGTTTCATCGTTATTCACAACCCATTTAAAAGCGCAGAATTATCAGCCTTTATTTATTCAGAGCGGATACAATGCAGATGTAGTCGCCAACGGTGTGGGGTCATCGGCTTCTTCCACCAATAATGATGTCGATGGAGTAAGCTATGCCTTTGTCTCAAGAGATTTTCAGTTAACGGCTTCAAGTTCGCAACTTACTTACGGACTGCCTGTGAATGGAATTATCAATTCTGTAGTTTCTTCGACTCCGGGACTTTCCTATCAACTGGCATCTTACAGTTCCAACAATGTTTTAAGACTGCAAAACAGTGGCGATAACGGAACTTTACAATTTTCCAACCCCCTTTCAGCAAACACCTTATATATGTTGGCAACTGGAGGAAGCGGATCCTGTACCGTAGATGTGGATGTAAATTTTACAGACAATACTTCTCAGACGTTTACCGGCATCAATATTTCCGACTGGTATTACGGGAGCAATTTTGCCATTCAGGGAATCGGAAGGATCAACATCAGCAATAACAATCTTGAATCCGGTTCCGGAACAGATCCTAGACTTTACCAGATTCCTTTATCAATAAATCCTACAAATTTATCCAGAGTCATTAAAAGTGTTACGGTAACCAAATCCGGATCGGGAGGTATTCCGAATATTTTTGCTTTTGCAGCAGATTCTTATAATCCCTGCGAAGCGCCTACCAACATTACCGCGGTTACTACCATGAACGGAGCGACATTAAGCTGGACAGCTCCTTCCAGTGCGCCGTCTTCGGGATATCAATATTATTACAGTACTTCTTCTACTCCACCAACAGCCAGTACAACGCCTACAGGAAGTGTACCTTCGGGAACTTCAGTTACTCTGAACAGTTTGTCAACAGGACAAACCTATTATTTCTGGGTAAGATCCTATTGCGGAGGTTCATCATATGGATTCTGGAAAATGAAGCAGTTTGCACCGGGACAAATTTCTGCAACGTATACAGGCGGAGATATCAGTACGGAATTCAACTGGGGACCTGATAATACAACAACAACTAACTGTGCGGGAAGTGTATATATCAATATTCCGAATGGGTACAAAGTTGTATCTACAGATGTGAGCTACACGATGACAACGGCAAGCAACGGATGGATGTCTGAACAGAAAAGTTTATTGGTATGTTCTTCTAACGGAACAGCAGAATCATCTGTAAGTTCAGGATCGGGATCAAACGGAGGAACGTTTTCTTATAACAGAACCGGACTCAATATTGCCAATAATTTAACAGGAACGGTGAATTTTGATCTGCGAGCATGGAGAACTTACGGAGGCTCCGGTTGCAGCGTAGATTACAACAAAGTGGATAACGGAACTTTTACGGTAACCGTAACTGTTCAGCCTATCGTTTTGGCAACCGGTGAGGTGACTGCTAAAGAGAAAGAAAGAATTGCCTATCCGAATCCTTTTGCTGATATTCTTTACCTCGAAAAACCTGAAAATGTGAAAAAAGCAGTAATTACGGATGCTTCGGGAGTGGTGGTACAAACTGTTGAAAATCCATCTTCATCCCTATTCCTTGGAGGAATAAAATCCGGAATGTATATTCTGACTTTAACCATGAAAGACGGTTCTGTAAAAAGTATGAAAACCATGAAAAAATAAATAACCATTGGTAACGAAAATCGCGGGCAGAAATAAATTTCTGCCCGCGATTTGTTTTTAATATTGTAAGTAAAGATTACGCTTCTGCGATCTCTCCGTTTACAAATACTTCATATCCTATTTCTACATTCGGTTCCAGTGTTTTGGAAACCGAACAGTATTTTTCGAAAGACAACTGAGCTGCTTTCTGGGCTTTTTTAGGATCAATATTTCCTTCCAGAAGAAACTTAACTTTTATCGATTTGAAAGGTTTTGCATCATCTACAGGAATTCTTTCGCCTTCTACTTCTGCTTTGAAATCCGTGATTTCCTGTCTCTGTTTTTTCAGAATAGAAACAACGTCTATTCCGCTGCATCCTGCAACTGCCATCAAAACGCTTTCCATAGGAGAAACTCCTTTTGCGCCGGGTTGTGTCGTATTATCCAAAAGAATTGAATTTCCCTGAGAATTGGTACATTCAAATAAAAAATCGTCGTTGATTCGGTTAAGTGATATTTTCATTTTTAAATTTATTTTTTAGATGTGGTAACCCCGATCATGACTCCGAAGTCTCCATCCTTCTGAATCCATTTCTGTTCAGGACAATAGGTTCTGGAAACAAAGCCATCGAGGTACAAAGCTTTTACGCAGCCTGATTCTTTAAATACGGAAGCAAAATTATAAAAATTAACCTCTGTTTTAGACATTATAAAAACGATATTTCCATTTTTTAGGATTCCGACTCCATTTCTGATGTTGATATTTTTTGAATCTTTTTTAAATATTGGATTTATTTTTCCATCAATCAGCAATATCGGTCCGGATTGTGTTGCATATTTTATTTCAGGATCGTTTCTGAAAGCTTTTGTTTCAACAATTTCAGCTTCATTATTTTTTGTGAGGTAAAATATTCCGTTAGGAGGGAGATAAAAATTTCCTTTGCCGGATAAAGTATCTGTTTTATTCAGAATTTTAAAATTTTCAATATACAATCCTTTCGGAAAGTTATTGGGTTCAAACATTCCGCCGTTCATGGCAAATATTAATTCTTTATTTCCCTGCTCCGTTTTATTCTTTAGATGAGCAATGCTTTTAAGAATTGTTCCGTCATCATCTTTCCAGTAAAAAGCAACATTTTCTATTTTAGGATTCACTTTAAAAATGACAAAATCATCCTCATGTTTTATTTTCTTATCGCAGGATAAAAAACAACAGAGACATACTATAAACAATGCAATTTTCGTCATTTACAAGTTTGCTTAAATCATTTATGAATTTTGCGGTTCATTTTGCAATGAAATCCCTGTTTAAAAATTACAAAATCCCTCTCGCTTTAATTTCCAGATATTTATTGATGACATCAATGTTCAGATTTTCCGGTAAAGTATAGACTGTGTAAATTCCGTATTTGCGGAGTTCCTGAATGATCAGTTTCTTTTCAAACTCAAATTTTTCGGCGATGATTTCGTCATACACTTCCTGCATACTTTCAGGATTTTTATGAATCAACGTCTGCAATTCTGAATTTTTGAAGAAAACCACAACCAGTAAATGGTTTTTGGCAATTCCACGAAGGTATTTTAACTGACGGTTTAAGCCATCCAATGTTTCAAAATTCGTAAAAAGTAAAATCAAACTTCTCTGGTTCAGCGAATATTTTACATCCTGATATAATCTGTTAAAATCACTTTCAAAGAAATCTGTTTTGATGTTGTAAAGGGCTTCCGAAATTTTTCTAAGTTGTCCCGATTTATTTTCCGCAGCAATTTTATTTTCTGTTTTTTTAGAAAAAGTCATCATTCCGGCGCGGTCGCCTTTTTTCAGAATGATATGGGATAAAGCCATCGTTGCATTAATGGAATAATCCAAAAGACTCAGGCCTTTGAAAGGCATCTTCATTGTTCGTCCTTTATCAATCAGCATAAAAATACGCTGCGATTTTTCGTCCTGAAACTGATTGACCATCAATCGGTTTGTTTTGGACGTCGCTTTCCAGTTGATCGTTCTGATGTCATCTCCCGGAACATATTCTTTAATCTGCTCAAACTCCATCGTATGTCCCAGTTTTCTGATTTTCTTGATTCCGCCCAACAGAAATTCACTCTGCAAAGCCATCAGTTCATATTTTCTCAAATGAATAAATGACGGATAAGCCGGTAAATTCGCATCTTTCTGAAAATTAAACCGTTTTGCTACAAAACCTAAAGGTGAAGAAACATACACATTTAAACTGCCGAAATTATACTCTCCTCTCTCCTTTGGTTCCAGAATATATTGAAAAAATGTATTTCTTCCCGGTTCTATCTGTTTTTCGATTAAAAAATCTCTCTTCTGAAACTGAAACGGAATTTCGTCAATTACTTTCACATTGATTTTGAAAGCATAGTTGTTTTTAATATCAACTTTTACGGGATTTTCATCACCATTGGATAATTTTTCGGGCAATATTCTCTGTGCAGAAATCCCTTCTTTCCTGTTGAAAACAAAAAGATAATCCACCATTGCCGCCAAAAAAATCAGAAGCAAAACGATGTGCGCGACCCACATGAGTAACGGAAAGAAAAAAGCGAGAACATACAGAATTCCCACTCCGATGAGCGTGAAGAAAAAGCGTGTATTGAGGTATAAGTTTTTCATTTTGTAGATTGCAGGTTGCAGATCTTAGGTTACAGTTTAGTGACCCTACATTTTAATATTATTTCAAAGAATTAATGAGCCCATTCAGCATTTTAGAAATTTCGATAATATCCTGATTTAATTTTGAATAATTTTCTTCGTTTAAAAAATGAAGATTTCTGGAAATAATCAATTGAGTTTCAACTTCAGCACAACTTCCTCTCGAAATTTTCAGAAATTGCAGATAATCCGGTTTGCTTCTTCTGGAGTTTCCTTCTGCAATATTAGACGGAATAGAAACTGAAGCTCTTCTGATCTGAGATTTTAATCCAAATGTCTCCTCTTTTGGAAAAGCATCGGTTGTCCGGTAGATTTCAGTTACAAGATCAATGGCTTTCTGCCAAACCAGAAGCTCTTTAAAATTAGCCATATAATAAATTTAACGTTGAATTAAAAACTACAATCTGCAACCTTTTACCTGTAACCTATCTCGGAATCTCTATTCCCTCTAAAATCTGTCTGATGATTTCATCTGCGGTAAGGCCTTCCATTTCTCTTTCCGGCGATACGATGACTCTGTGTCTCAGAACGGCATAACTGGCTTCTTTAATGTCTTCCGGCGTTACGAAATCTCGTCCTCTTAAAGCGGCAAATGCTTTTGATGCGGTTAACAAAGCCAGACTCGCTCTCGGAGAAGCTCCCAAATACAGGAACTGGTTTTCTCTGGTATTGATGATAATTTTAGCAATGTACTCCATCAACTGAGATTCAACAATGATTTCTTTTACCAGATGCTGATAATTTTTCAGTTGCTGTGCAGTAATCACTTTGTTGACAACCTCCGTTTTATCTTCCTGCTTGCTTTCGTGCTGGTTTCTGATGATGGCAATTTCCTGCTCCAGATTCGGATAACCCACATTTATTTTAAACAGAAAACGGTCAAGCTGGGCTTCCGGAAGTCTGTATGTTCCTTCATGCTCAATCGGGTTCTGGGTTGCCACCACAAGGAAAGGTTCTTCCATCGGATAGCGGGTTCCGTCCATCGTGATCTGCCTTTCTTCCATCACTTCAAACAAAGCTGCCTGAGTTTTTGCAGGAGATCGGTTGATCTCGTCAATCAGGATAAAATTAGAAAAGATAGGTCCTTTTTTAAATTCAAATTCAGAATTTTTTACGCTGAAAACGGAAGTTCCCAAAATATCGGAAGGCATCAAATCGGGCGTAAACTGAATTCTGCTGAATCCTACATCGATGGTTTTTGCCAGTAATTTTGCCGTGATGGTTTTGGCAACTCCCGGAACACCTTCAATAAGAACGTGACCGTTCGAAAGAAGTGCCGCCAAAAGATGTTCCACCATATTTTCCTGACCGACGATTACTTTTGCAATTTCGGCTTTTACTTTTTCAAGACTTGTACGAAGTTCAATCATATCGATTCTCGACTGAAACTGATCTTCTTTTTTATCTAAGCTGATAGAAAATTCGTTTTCTATATTTGGGTTTTCAAAGTTTTCCATATCCTATAATTTATCAATAGAACAGTGTATCCAATTACCAATTACATTGAGAATTACCACACTGTTATATTTTCAGATTGTTACATTTATTAAATAATTTCATCCAAAATTTTATTCATTCTCACAAGATCTTCCTTCATTACGTGCGCGTAAGGATCCTGCCCTTTTTTAATCAGCCCAATGGCTTCATCAATCATTTCCATCGGTTTTCCGGTTTTCAGATGGAGTTTTTTTGCAAATTCTTCATCTAATTTCTGAGTATCGATAAGGAGGTCCATTCTTACTTTGTTCAGGAAGTACTGTGCTTTTTTCGACATCATATCATGGAAATCGCCTTCCTGAAGATAAAGATTTCCGATACTTTTCACAAAATCTACCGAGTTATTTTTCAGCGGTTCCACAATCGGGACAATACGCTGTTTTCTTTTGGCATTAAAGAAAATAAACAAAGCCAGACCGCCCAGAAGAACCCACCAAGCATATTTCAAAGCAGGGTTTGAGAGGATAAACCTCAGCAGAAACTGGGAAGATTTCGAATTGCTTTCCAGAAACCACAATGTTTCTTTATCATCCAGATAAGAAAAAACGTCTTGTGCATATTTTACATTGCCGGGTTTCAGAAGATAGTAATTGGTAATAAAAAGCGGTTCGCAATGAACGTAAAAATAACCTTCCCCGAATTTTATTTTAACAAAGTTTGCCTGATCGTCATTATTTTTTTCCACTGTCTTTCCTAAGACTTCAGATCCCGGTTTAATGAAAGTAAAACCTCTTCCTGAAGGAAATTTATCCAGTTTAATGAAATCGTTCTGGTATTTTGTGTCGGTAAGTTTTAATACATTTTCATCCTGAAAAGAAATCATAGAATCATAATAACCGATGCTGTCGGAAATTTCTTTCGGCATTTCGCTGATAATCAACATCGCGTTGGAACCTTTGGAAACTTCTTCCAGAATTTTATTCCACGATTCTGTATCTACTTCATGCTCAATGACAAGGATATTATGGCTGCCTTTTTCTTTATTCTGGGTATAATAATCGTAAGGAGTCTGATCTATTTTTTTAACTTTATTCTTAAAAAGATCTTTGATCTCGTTATTAAAAACATACAATCCGAACGGTGATTTCTGGTAAGTCTTGAAATTTTTCCTCCAATCCGTACTTTCTGTTTTGTTGACTTCAAACAACGCCAGAATAATCATCACCACGACGAAGATTACAGCATATATTTTGAAAGTTTTGTTCATGATAACAATTAATTACGGTTTAAAGGATTGATATTGGTTTTTAAATTTCAGGTAGTTTTCTTCATCTATAGAGAATTCTCCGTACCAGACATAATCGAAAATATAGGCAAGATCGTAAAAACTTTCTTTTAAGTGCGGTACTTTCAGCTCTGCCGCATAATCTTTGTTGGTTTTTTCCGGATTCCAGATGATGAGTTTTTTATCGCTTAATTTTTTTAAGACAAATAAAAACTGATAACGCACCGCCGAACGGAAATCCCCAGATTTTTCAAATTTCAGAATACTTTCCGGGAAATTAATTTCATGAATATTTTCATGAAGCTCTTCTTCGCGGATATCCACTTTCCGGTTTTTCTTTCCGAAGAACGAAATTCCGCCGTTCCCGATGAGATATTTAATGATGAAATACAGCAGGAAACCGACAAGAACAATTACAAAAAGGCGCACTAAAATCCCTGCGAAATTTCCGGATTTTGTAAATACGGTTTCCCCGAAAATACTGTCTAACAATTCTGCGAGCTTCTTCATCAGCTTCTGCCCGAAAGACATTCTGGGTTTTACCGTAGTATAATCGAAATCTTTGTCTTTGTATCTTGAAGGGATATTGTCTTTAAATTTTTTAGGATAAACAGTGTTTTCCGTTACCGGATTTTTATACAATACAGAATCTGCACGGTACATATTCCTGTAATGTCCCGTTTCTATTGAGTCCAGAAAAACTGCTTCTTCAGGAGGCAGATCGTCCTGCTGCTGAGAAAAAACAGTTCCGAAGCTGAAAAAAAGCAGTAA
The DNA here is from genome assembly GCF_030518295.1 of Chryseobacterium urinae. NCBI lineage: Bacteria > Pseudomonadati > Bacteroidota > Flavobacteriia > Flavobacteriales > Weeksellaceae > Chryseobacterium > Chryseobacterium urinae. The sequence goes on from NZ_JAULSJ010000010.1 coordinate 22,105, forward strand.
AAGAAGAAGCCTATTCATTATTTCCTATTGTTTCTATTTCTGCCAGTTCCATTTTCTGATGAAGATCGGTGCGGCTGTCGTAATACATCAATCCTGAATTTACATACAGAACATTCATTAAAATGGTTGAAACCAATGTTGAAAGTCCGTAGATAAAGAATATAACAATTCCGAAATTTCCGGAGAAAGGATTCTGTTCAAAATTCCCATCCGGAGCGGTTGTTGAAAGTTTAAGAATGTATAAAACCATCGGAACTCCGGATAAAAATCCGCTTACAATATAAAAAAGCAGTCCCAAAATAATGGTTGCTCCCCAATATTTCCAGTAGGGAGATTTTTCTCTTCCATTCGGGTAAGAAAACTGAGATCTTATAGCATAACTTAAGCTTTCGAAAAAACCTTTATTTCCGTTAAAATAATCGTAGCAGAGAAAGGTAATGATGCTGAATAAATTCGGAAGGATAAAAAGCAGCAGAAAAATCCCAATGAAAAAAAACACCAACAGATAAGAGAATCCGAAAATAGCAGTTGCAACCGGCATTACCAAAAAGGTAAGCCCGAAATAGGCAATGAAAACTTTTTTAGAATTCACTTTAAAATCACTGATGATATCATCTGTTTTTATTTCTTTCTGCCCTTCCGCAATTCTTTTCATATAAAATACAGGAAAAAGCAGATTAACCGTCATTAAAGCTGTGGAAAGCACAAAAAGTACAATTCCCGCGATGATAATCAGTCCTAAATTATCCTGAAAATACTGTTCAAAATAATAGCTCTGCCCGCTCATATTCGATCCGAAAATGGCACCGAAGAATTCCCGGAATCCTACCACCATCACAACAACGGTTAAAATAAGCAGCAAGCCGTTCAGCAGAATAAAATTTTTAAAATAATTCTTACCGTATAATTTGAAAAAAGCAAAAGTATCGCTGATGAAACTTCCGAAATCTCTTTTTTTATAAAACTGCATCCTGAATCTGGTTATTAATTTTTTTGCTGACAACAGACGGATAAATACAGTAATAAAACCCGATGATTGCCAAAGACCCGAAAATAATAATTAAATTTAAAATTAAAGGCATTTTCAGGGCGTGTCTTGTTACATATCCTTCAATAATTCCTGCACAAATGGTGAAAGGAACGGTACTCAGGAATATTTTGAATGAATCTTTAAATCCGCTTTTGAAAGAATTAAATCTGGACAGTGTTTTAGGAAATAAAATAGAGGCTCCCAGAATAAGACCGCACATCGCTTCCACTACCATCGCAAAGATTTCAAAAACTCCGTGAAGCCAGATTCCTCTTGCGCTGTCCTTCAGTGCGCCGTAATCATAAAAGAAATACTGGAAAGAACCGAGCATCACGCTGTTGTTCAGCAAAGCCCACAACGTTCCAACTCCGCCTGCAATTCCGTAGATATACAGTCTTGCACCTACTTTTATATTGTTGAAAATAATCCCGATCGTACTTCCCCATGTAGAACCGCTCTGGTAAACTCCTACCGCATTTCCTGCCTTAATGTTTTCGATGGTCTGGTTCACATATTCTTCACCCAGAATAACCTTGGCGAAATCTTTATCGTAAATTCCGGAAAGCAGACCGATTAAGGTAAATAATGTAAAGAACAGAAAAGCATATCCCAAATATCTTCTGTATTGGTACACCAGCAAAGGAACTTCGGTTTTGAAGAAATGCAGAAACCTGTTTTCCTCTACCCTTTTGGTTTTATAAATTTTCTGGAAGATCTGTGCCGACAAATGGTTAAGATAAACCGTGGTATTACTTTTCGGGTAATACGTCTGTGCAAAAGAAAGGTCGTTAACGAGGTTGATGTACAGCGAAGAGAGATCATCAGGATTTTTTTTAATTTTCCCCTGAATAACCTGTTCTATTCCCAACCATTTTTCTTTATTTTGTTTAATGAAATAAACTTCTCTCATAATTGTAAGGCTAAAATAATAAAAATAATGTCTCAAATCGCGATAAATACTTCACAAAATGTAAATATTAATTTCAACATTGCGGGTGTTGGAGAAAGACTTCTTGCTTATATTATCGATCTTCTTATTCAAATTGCGTACACCATCGCTATTCTGTATCTTTTTTTCAATATTCTGAATCTGGGATATGTAATGGACGGGCTGGATCAGTGGTCGATTATTGCTATTTACAGCATTCTTCTTTTCCCGACTGCGATTTATCCTCTTGTTCTGGAAAGCCTTATGGAAGGGCAGACTCCGGGGAAAAAAGTCATGAAAATCCGTGTGGTGAAAATCGACGGTTATCAGGCGGGATTCGGAGATTATATGATTCGCTGGGTTTTCAGGATTATCGATATTTCTATTATCGGTCTCATCTCTGCCATTGTTTCCAAAAACAACCAGCGTTTGGGAGATATTGCAGCGGGAACCGCCGTTATTTCCTTAAAAAACAACATCAATATTTCGCATACGATTCTGGAAAACATTAAAGAAGATTATGTTCCAACTTTTCCGCAGGTCATTGCTTTAAGCGATAATGATATGAGAATTATTAAAGATAATTATCTGAAAGCTTTACGAGTGGACGACCGACAAATCATCAGCAAACTTTCCGATAAAATTAAAGGAATTCTGAAGCTGGAAGTAGATCCTACCAAAATGACGGAAAGGCAGTTCATCGGGGTTGTTATTAAGGATTACAATTATTATACGGGGAAAGATAGTTAGGAAGACGATTTTAAAATATTTAAGAACAACTCTTCTTATAAAAACTCCCGCAGATTTGGCGGATTTTGCAGATGATTTTGTAAAATTCGACAAATAATTTTTATTAATTGATTTAAAAACTGCAATCTAAACGCAAAGGAAAAGTTTTCACCTCATTAAAGAGAAGCAAAGATACTCCGTCGCAGACGGATGATAAAGCGCGCTTCTTAGAAGATGAAATCTGCCTTCACTTTGCTGCCTAAATATATTCATTCTCAAAACAAAAACTTTGCGTTTAGATAATCCGGAACAAAGTTTGTCATGCTGAAAGCATCTTTAGGATTATATTTTGTAGATTTCTACTGCGTCGAAATGACAGAGCTGTTTATGAAAGCTCCCGCAGATTTTGCGAATTTAGCAGATGATTCTGAAAAAACCATCGGACGCTTATGCAAACATATTTTTATTGATTTAAAAACTGCAATCTAAACGCAAAGGAAAAAAGTTTTCCCCTCATTAAAGAGAAGCAAAGATACTCCGTCGCAGACGGATGATGAAGCGCGCTTCTTAGCAGATGAAATCTGCCTTCACTTTGCTGCCTAAATGTATTCATTCTCAAAATAAAAACTTTGCGTTTAGATAATCCTGAGCAAATTTTGTCTTGCTGAAAGCATCTCTACTACTATATTAATAGATTTCTCCTTCGTCGAAATGACATAATATTCAAACTAAATCATTCTAAAACTACGTGTATAAAAGAACTGAGCAACCATTGCCAAAATCAACAGGACAAAATGCAATACTCTAATTTTGAGTTCATATCTACGGATGACGGAAAGAAAAATGATGTTGATAACGGATGTAAAAAGTATCGCCACATCATGCATATTTTTCACTTCTGAAATATCAATATCTAAAGCGCAGCGCCTTACCGTTCCAAAATTGAACCTGCAAAAGTGAATAAAAAAAGACAACATGCACGAGAGGTATAAAATGATAACGTATTCTGAAAAATCTTTTACAAATTGGTTTCTTTCTTTACCAATCAGGGCAAAACCTAAATTTATGAACGACAGAAGCAAACAGGATGTTATGGTAAAAAGAATATCATAATGCCCAAAATTCAGAAGATGGTACACCACAAAATACTGAATGGAAATATACAGTGCTCCCACCGTTACAGGAAGCCAAAAGAAATGATAAGCGAAATAATTTAAATTTGATCTTTCCGGCATATTAGTTTTTAAAGGTATTTTTTGAACGTTTGTGTTTTTTAGCTAACTTGTCAAAAGTAAAAATTAGAAATCAACAAAAAGACTTTTCTTTTTGCGATTTTATTGCGATTTTTCGCAAAAAATTTATCTTTACACTAAACTTTACAGAAATTGAAAAAACAAAACTCATCGAAGCCCGCAAAAGAAGAAACATCAGCCAGGAAAGAATGGCAGACATCCTTTCTATGGATGTTTCCAACTACAACCGAAGAGAGAAAGGAACGGCAAAAATTTCTTTATCGGAATGGCAGAAAATCGCTGAAGTATTGGAAGTTCCTTTCGAAGAGGTTTATGAAAATGAAGAAAGTTTAGTTTTTATTTTTAATGACAATTCTACAGGCAATGGAATTGTTAATACCAATAATTACAACATTCCGCTTTCTTTGTGGGAATCTCAGAAAAAATACATCGATAAACTTGAAGAAGAAATTGAAGCACTAAAAGCAGAAATCGCAAAATACAAATAATCTTTCGCGGTGCAGTTTTTGTATTTTACACTTCATAAAAGTTTAAGTTATGAGATTTGAAAATAATAAATCGGGAAACGGCGGTGTAATTACTTTAAATAATGAAGTAAAAGAAATCGGAAGATTAACGTACACTATTTTCCCCGAAGACAGCAAATTCATTATTTCCTTCGTTTTGGTTCACCCAGAATTTGAAGGTCGCGGAATGGGAAAATATCTGGTAGAAGAAGCCATAAAGTTTGCCCGCGAAAACAACTGGAAAGTCTACCCGCATTGTTCTTACGCGCGATCTGTAATGATGAGAATGAAGGATGTGGAAGATATTTTTTTACAGCGTTAACACTTCGTTCACCAAGATTTCTTCAATATCATCGGGATAATCTACTTTCAGATGCTGATCGGAATTTACCCAGTTCTGTATTTCTTCCAGTTTCAATACTTTAGAATTCGGAATTCCCATCTTGTCTAAAGCGCAAGCGTTGCATTCCTGTTCATATTGATTATGAATAGGAATTACGAACAGTTTTTTATCCATAAAAAGTGCTTCTGCGGGACTTTCGAAACCTGCATTGCAGAGAATTCCATCGCAGTTTTCAAACGCTTTTAAGTATTGAATTTCATCAATCGGAAAAATTTCAACATTATTTTCCTTAAACTGCAATTTGGAATATTTGGAAAAAACTTTCCATTCTACCGGAATCTGCTTTAAAACTTTAATGATATTTTCATCCGAAAAGCTCGGAAGATACACCAGATAAAAACCTTTTTTGTTGGGATTCAGGTTTCGGATTTTTCTTCTGATCACCGGCTTTTTTATCTGAGGATGATAATTTTCGAAATGGAAACCAATTCTTCTTTCGCTCGGAACATAATATTTCAGCACCATTTCTCCGAAAAAATCTTTTTTATCCGGTTTTGGCGTTTCTTTAAACAACAAGGAAGCCTGATGACTGAGTTCTATCATCGGATGTTTTTTGAATTTACAAGCCCATCCCGTTAAAGGTTCATAATCGTTGATGACTAAATCGTACTGAGAAAGCTCGATTTCGCGAATCGCTTTGAAGGCTTCTAAAAAACCATTGTCTGTAAACGTTTTTCGATAGGATAAACCGCCTGTTTTATCGTAAAGAAGGGAAACGCCTTTGTGTTTAAAATTAATATCAAAATCAGCCTTTAACTGCGACTGATGTCCGCTGATAAGTGTATCGACAGAAGCATATTTTTTCAGGATCGGAACGATTTCCTGTGCACGTGCGACGTGTCCGTTTCCGGTTCCCTGAAAGGCGTATAAAATTCTCATTGGCTGAAGTTGGTTACTATTTTTAAAAGTTCATCACTGTCGATTTCCTGAATTTCCTCTGCGGTATCATCTTTTAAAGAATCTTTATGTTCGTCATAATAAAAAATCTTCCACTCGTTATTATTGTACTCCAGTGCGGAAAGATTTTCGATCCAGTCGCCGGAATTAAGATACGTGCAGGAACCTCTTTTATTAATCACCTCCCGAATCTGCGGCTGATGAATGTGTCCGCAAACTACGTAATCGTAGTGATTGTCGATGGCAAGTTCGGAGGCAGTCAGCTCAAAATCCCCAATGTATTTTACCGCTTTCTTCACATTGTTTTTAATTTTTTTTGAAAATGAATATTTTTCTTTTCCCATTTTCTCCAAAAACCAATTGACAACATTATTAATCACAATTAATAAATCGTAGCCTTTTCCTCCCAGTTTAGCAATCCATTTCGAATGCTGAACGGAAGCATCAAACACATCTCCGTGAAAGATCCATGTTTTTTTATTGTTGATGTCTAAACAGATTTTATTACAGACTTTAAGTTTACCCAATTGGAAGTCGGTAAACTTCCGGAACATCTCGTCATGATTTCCGGTAATGTAGAAAACATCTGTGTTTTTTGTGGCAAAGGACAATATCTTTTTGATGACCTTTAAATGGGGTTTAGGGAAGTAAGACTTTTTGAATTGCCAGATATCGATAATATCTCCATTCAAAACTAAAGTTTTAGGCTGAATAGAATTAAGATATCGCAGTAATTCTTTAGCCTTACATCCGTAAGTTCCCAGATGAACATCCGATATAACAACTAATTCGACGTTTCTTTTCATAGTTTTATGCAAAGAAACTACTTGAAAGTTAACTGTATATGAATGTTATATTATTTTTTTAGAGAGTTTCCATCAACTCTTCTGTAATTTCCATATTATGATATACGTTTTGTACATCATCATCGTCCTCGAAACGCTCAAGCATTTTCATATTTGCCTTGAACTGCTCTTCGTTTACTTCTTTTGTATTGTTCGGAATTCTCTGAAGTTCTGCGCTTTTTGCCTCAATTCCCAGTTCGTCTAATTTGTGAGATAAAGAACCGAAATCTTCGAAAGCCGTTGTAATCATTACTTCTTCTTCGTCTTTTTCTACGTCTTCTGCTCCGCCGTCAATCATTTCCATTTCAAAATCGTCCCAATCCATTTTAATTTGAGCTAAATCGATCGTGAAAATCCCTTTTCTGTCGAAGATGAAAGCTAACTCGCCATTTTTACCAAGGTTTCCATCAAACTTATTGAAAATAGCTCTTACATTGGCAACAGTTCTTGTTGTATTGTTTGTAGTACATTCTACGAAAAAAGCAACACCACCTTGTCCGTAACCTTCGTAAGTAATTTCTTCATAGTTTTCTGCATCTGCACCACTTGCCTTTTTAATCGCTCTTTCTACGTTATCTTTTGGCATGTTTGCACCTTTCGCATTCTGTATGCATCTTCTTAATGCAGGATTAGATTCCGGATCTGCACCTCCTGCTTTTACTGCCAATGCAATATCTTTACCTATTTTAGAAAAAGTTTTAGCCATTTTGTCCCATCTGGCCATTTTAGAAGCTTTTCTATATTCAAACGCTCTTCCCATTTTATATTTTTAATTTTCAACAAAATTACTTAAAAGTGAACGAAAAAAAAATACCCCCAGAGAACTGGAGGTATTTATATTTAGAAAAATTTAATTATTTTTTCTTTTTAGCTGGAGCTTTTTTCTTAGCTGGAGCTTTTTTCTTAACTACTTTTACCGGAGTTGGATCTTCGTAGTCTCTCTTTTTAAGAGATTCCCACTGAGCCGCATCTTCGATAGCAGTAACAACTACTTTTCTGTCTACTTGTCTTTCAACATCAGAAGCAGTAGCAGGAACTTTAGCTTTAGCTTTACCTACACCAATTGATTTAAGAGCGTTAGCATTAACACCTCTTGCATCTAAAGCAGCAACTACAGCAGCAGCTCTTTCTCTAGATAATTTCAAGTTGTAAGCTTCAGATCCTTTAGCATCAGTTTGACCTTCTAATAAGTAGTTACCTCCTTCTTTCTTAATGATGTCAGCAGCTCTGTCTAATGCAGGAGTAGATTCAGCTTTAATAGTAGCTTTGTTGAAATCAAAGAAAATGCTGTTAACTTGCTCTTGAATTTCTTTTTCTTTTACTTTAGCAGGCTTAGGACATCCGTTGTATTCTGGAAGACCTGGAACAGTAGGACAAGCATCATCTTTATCTAAGATACCGTCTCCGTCTGTATCTGGCCAAGGACAACCATTGTTTTCAGCAGGACCTGCAACTGTAGGACAAGCATCATCTTTGTCGATTACACCGTCACCATCAGTATCTGGCCAAGGGCATCCGTTGTTTTCAACCGGACCAGCAACATCTGGACATTGATCGTCTTTATCTGGAACTCCATCACCATCAGTATCAGGACATCCTTGGAATTCTGGTAAACCTGGTGTATCTGGACATAAATCGTCTTTATCTAAGATACCATCTTTATCTCTATCTCTGTTACCAAATCTAAAGTTCAAAGAAGCTGAAGCTTGCCAGAAGTTAGCAACTGTAGATTTATCACCCGGAGTTGATACGTAATCTCCCTGGATACCTAAACCGAAGTTTTTAGTTAACCAGAAGTTAACACCTGCACCAGTAGCAACCGTAAAGAAGTTAGCTTTACCGTTTTCAGTACCGTTGTCACCATTTGGAACATATTCTCCATTGGCATCCGTTCTAGGGAAAGTAAGAGAAGTATAATCGTGTCTCAAATAGTTAGCACCAACTCTTAAATATGGATCAAACCAAGATTCTTCGTCCCAAAGAAGACCTGCAGCCTTCGCCTGGAAACCTAAACCTGTCATCAACATAAACTCTTTACCCATGTTGAATCTTTTGTTTTCAACATTTCCAACAGTAGTCTGCCAGTCGATTACCAAACCTTTACCGATGTTCCTAGCTACAGTAAGTTTTGATAATGGCGGAGTAATAGAGAAGTTGTTCATATTGAACATTGTCTTCGTCAAATTATTAGCAGAGAACGTATTACTGAAATTATTTCTCTGTGCCAAATGGTTTTCCGCGTGAGCACCAACCCCGATTAACCACGGATTGTTGGTAGTCTGAGCGAACACAGTAGAAGCAACAGTAAGTGCCAATGCTGAAATTCCTAATTTTAGATTTTTCATAGAATTAAATGATTAAATAATTGATAATGCAAAATAAATATAATTTTTCTTTATATACAAAGTTTTTCAGATGATTTTTAACTTTTCTTTAATATTCTGTCGAGGTTTCGTTTATTTTCTCTATCTTTTATGCTCTCCCTTTTATCGAAGAGTTTTTTCCCTCTACCCAGCGCTATGAGAACCTTTGCTTTTCCCCTGTCATTGATATATAACTTAAGAGGTATAACGGTGTTCCCTGCATCCTTTAACTTTTTTTCTAATTTCTGTAACTCTTTTTTGTGCAAGAGCAATTTCCGTTCCCTTTTTGTTTTATGATTGTAAAAAGTTCCTAATTTGTACTCGTCGATCATCATATTAATGATGTACAATTCCCCATCAATAAACTGACAGAACGATTCTGCGATGGATGCTTTTGAAGAACGCAAAGATTTTATTTCCGTACCTGTTAAAACCATTCCCGCTTCGTATTCTTCCAGAATTTCATATTCAAATCTGGCTCTTCGGTTTAATATATTGACTGTTTTTTCAATCTTCATTTTAAAATCCTTTTGTATTTGTAAGATGTAAAAATTTAATAAGGTTGCAGAAGAATTTATATTTTTTATGATATTTATTTTCTGCGTTTTATTAATTTAATGAATGAAATATATAAAAAATACCCCACATTTAAAAACCTGACTATTACAATATTGCGAAATACCCAAATTCTTTTCGTATTTTTGCGCCAAATTTACAAAACTATATGTTAACAGTATCTAACTTATCTTTACAATTCGGGAAAAGAGTTCTTTTTGACGAGGTAAACATTATGTTTACGAAAGGAAACTGCTACGGAATTATCGGAGCAAATGGTGCAGGAAAGTCTACATTCCTTAAAATATTAACAGGAAAACAAGACCCGACAACAGGACACGTATCTTTGGAACCTGGAAAAAGAATGTCTGTTCTGGAGCAGGATCACTTTGCGTATGATCAATTTACTGTGCTTGAAGCGGTTTTGAGAGGTAACAAGAAATTATTCGAGATAAAAGAAGAGATGGACGCGCTTTATGCGAAAGAAGACTTCTCTGATGAAGACGGTATTAAAGCCGGAGAATTAGGTGTAATCTACGACGAAATGGGAGGATGGACTGCAGAATCTGATGCACAGACCATGCTTTCCAACGTAGGTATTAAAGATGATATGCACTGGCAAATGATGAGCGAACTTGAGAACAAAGACAAAGTAAAGGTACTTTTGGCTCAGGCGCTTTTCGGAAATCCGGATGTATTGATCTTGGATGAGCCTACGAACGACCTTGACATCGATACGATCTCTTGGCTGGAAGATTTCTTAGCAGATTACGAAAACACCGTAATCGTTGTATCTCACGACCGTCACTTCTTAGACACGGTTTGTACGCACATCGGTGACTTGGATTATGCTAAACTTAACCTTTACACAGGTAACTACTCTTTCTGGTATCAGGCTTCTCAGTTAGCAACGAGACAAAGAGCTCAGGCAAACAAAAAAGCGGAGGAAAAGAAGAAAGAACTTCAGGACTTCATTGCAAGATTCAGCTCTAACGTTGCAAAGGCTAAACAGGCAACTGCAAGAAAGAAAATGATCGATAAATTAAACATCGATGATATTAAACCGTCTTCAAGAAGATATCCTGCCATTATTTTCGAAATGGAAAGAGAAGCGGGAGATCAGATTTTGGATGTAAAAGGTCTTGAAAAAACAAAAGACGGAGAATTATTATTCTCAAACATAGATTTAAATCTTAAAAAAGGAGATAAAGTTGCTGTTTTGTCTAAAAATTCATTGGCAATCACAGAATTTTTCGAAATTTTAGCAGGAAATGTAGAAGCAGACAAAGGAACTGTTGCTTGGGGAGTTACTACAAACCAGTCGCATATGCCTTTAGATAATACAAACTTCTTTCAGGAAGATTTAAGTTTGGTTGATTGGTTAAGACAATTCACGAAAAATGATGAAGAGCGTCATGAAGAATTCGTAAGAGGATTTTTAGGAAGAATGCTTTTCTCGGGTGATGAAGCTTTAAAATCCTGTAAAGTGCTTTCAGGAGGTGAAAAAATGAGATGTATGTTCAGCAGAATGATGCTTCAGAAAGCCAACGTTCTTTTACTGGACGAACCTACGAACCACTTAGACCTTGAAAGTATCACGACATTGAACAACTCACTGTCTAACTTCAAAGGAAATATTCTACTGGCTTCTCATGACCACGAAATGCTTTCCACAGTCTGTAACAGAATCATTGAGCTTACTCCAACCGGAATTATCGACAGAGAAATGACTTACGATGAATATCTTGCTGATAAGAAAGTAAAAGAATTAAGAGAGAAAATGTATTCTTAAAAATATTTAAAAACCGTTCAACTGCTGAACGGTTTTTTTTAACACTTCCCCTTCAACAATAAACTTTTCTTTTAAATTATAATTCCCTATTTTTGTGAAATGAGTCAAAAATGGATTTACAAGCCCGAACCCGATGAGGAAATTGTGGATGGATTAAGTTCGTCTCTTGGTTTTGGAACTTTTGAATCTAAACTCCTCGTTCTCAGAGGAATTGACAATTATCAAAAGGCAAGAGAATTTTTTAAACCCAACCTTAACGACATTCACAGTCCGTTTTTAATGGCAGATATGCAAAAAGCTGTAGAGCGGATTGCCACTGCAATTGAGAATGGAGAAAAAATATTGGTATACGGAGATTATGACGTGGACGGAACAACTGCCGTTGCACTGATGTACCTCTACCTCAGCAAAATTGTTCAGAAAAAATATTTAGATTACTATATTCCCGACAGAAATTCTGAAGGATACGGAATTTCCACCGAAGGAATCGACTTTGCCAAAGAAAACGGCTTTTCTTTGATTATCGCTTTAGACTGCGGAATCAAAGCATTAGATATGATCAGCTATGCCAGAAGTCTGGATATTGATTTTATCATCTGCGATCACCATTTACCCGGCGAAGAAATTCCTGATGCCGTTGCCGTTCTCGATCCGAAAAGAAGTGACTGCCGCTATCCTTTCAAAGAACTTTCAGGATGCGGAGTAGGTTTTAAACTTTGTCAGGGTCTCAACACCATTTATAAACTTCCTGAAGCTGAACTGTTTGAATTAACAGATCTTCTCGCGATTTCCATTGCTGCAGATATCGTTTCGATGACAGGCGAAAACAGGGTTTTGGCTAAAATGGGACTGAAAACTCTTCGAAAAACGAGAAATTTAGGATTAAGATTATTAATTCCTGAAGACAAGCTTTCTCATTTTGAAATTTCAAATATTGTTTTTGAAATTGCGCCGAAAATTAACGCTGCCGGAAGAATTTCGCACGGAAAAGCAGCCGTTGAGCTTATGGTTTCGGATAACCTGAAACATGCTCACCAGATCGTGAGCGACATCATGAATCTTAACGATGAAAGGCGTGAACTGGATATGAATTCTACTCTTTCTGCTTTGAATCAGGTTATTGAATCTCAGCAGGAAACAAAATATACCACCATCGTTTATCATCCTGAATGGAACAAAGGTGTGATCGGAATTGTAGCTTCAAGACTGATTGAAACTTACTACAAACCCACTCTCGTTTTTACCGATGGAAATAATGGGGAAATGGTGGCTTCGGCGAGATCCGTTTCGGATTTTGATGTTCACGAAGCACTGGATATGTGTTCGGAATATTTCTTAAAATTCGGAGGACATCATGCTGCTGCAGGACTTTCTATGGAGAAAGAAAAATTTGCCGCTTTTAAAGAAAAATTTGAACGTGTTGTCTCTGAAAAAATCAAAGAACATCAGAAAGAGCCATCCATTACGATTGACTCGGAAATTCAGATTGATGAAATTAACCGGGAATTTATCAATTTCCACAGAAAATTAGCTCCTTTCGGACCTCACAATATGAAACCGATTCTTACCTTAACCAATCAGAAGGTTTCGGGATATATCAAAACAATGGGGAAAGATAATAATCACCTTAAATTCTACATTAAGCAGGAGTCCACCGGAAGAAATATTGAATGTGTAGGCTTCAAATTAGGACAGTTTGCAGATGATTTCAGAAATAAATATTTTGATCTAGCCTTTACACTGGAAGAAAATCACTGGAAAGGAAATGTCACACATTATCTGAATATTAAAGATGTACAATTCAGGGATTAGAAGTTTTTTATGAAAAAAATTGGTTTATTTTTCGGTTCGTTTAACCCCATTCATATTGGTCATTTAATTTTAGCCAATTACATTCTGGAAAATTCCGATATGGATGAACTTTGGTTTGTGGTAAGTCCGCAAAATCCTTTTAAAGAAAAGAAATCTTTGTTAAAAGATCATAACCGACTGGATATGGTGCAGCTTGCGGTAAAAAATTATCCGAGAATGCGTGCTTCAAATGTAGAGTTTTCGCTTCCGCAGCCAAGTTATACGATTGATACACTGACTTATCTTCATGAGAAATATCCGGACTATTCTTTTAGTTTAATCATGGGAGAAGATAATCTGGAAAGCCTTCATAAATGGAAGAATGCTGAAACTTTAATTAAGAATCATCACATCATTGTTTATCCGAGGGTTTTTGAAGGTGAAAAGAAAGATTCTGAATATCTTCAGCACGAAAATATTTCTCTAATCAACGCGCCGGTTATTGAGCTTTCCGCAACAGAAATCCGAAACATGATTAAAAGCGGAAAAAATGTAAGACCGATGCTTCCTCCCGAAGTTTTTGATTATTTGGATGGGAGCAGTTTTTATAAGTAATTTAGCTTTGATAAGCCGATGCAGGAAGATGGAAGCTGGAGGTTTCTTATTAGTCCTGAATTAATGATATGTAAAATTTATGAATTTCTTAGAAAAATTATTTTTAAAATATCCACAGGAAAAAATCATTAAGTGGTTTAAGAATATCTGCCTTGCAGAAGCCGTTTCGTGGTTTTTTCTTTTCACCGCAATGATCTGGATCCGTACCAATCCCGATGAAATCCTTCCTATTGTTTACATCAGTACCATCGGAAGTATTCACGGTTTCTTTTTTTCTCTTTATCTGATTTTTTTACCCGCGATAAGAAAAATTTACATCTGGGACGATGAAGACAGCGTTTTTGCCTTAATTGCCGCTTTCTTCCCGTTTGCCACGATCTGGATCGATAAAAAGCTTGCCCGTTTCGACAGAGAATAAATTCAATAGAAAGAACCATTTCGGTTCTTTTTTCTTTTTATCACCACTACAACATTTCAGAAATTTCATCCTGAAATGTAATACAGTCATGCTCAAAATTGTCTTATTGACAGCAAAGGAACAAAAGCAAAAAATTTAATCTAAAATTTTATTTACTGAAAATCAATTAGTTAAATTTAATTTAAAAACATTTTAAGTACTTTGTATTGCAAGATACTTAATTTATTATATATCTTTGCAATGTTAAATAATAACAAATACAAGCTATTAAAAACTCTCTAAAATTATAAAACATGAAAACGCCCATTCTTATCGCAGCTATATTCTTTAGTGGATTATCTTTCGCTCAGCAAACTAAAAAGGATACTGTAAAAACAAAAAGCATAGAAGGAGTTACTTTAACCAAGCAGGTTTTCAAAAAACAAAGCGACCGTTTTGTATATGATGTTGCTGCATCTCCCATTGCAAAAGGCAATACAACATTCGATATTCTGAAGCAGACTCCCCTATTGTCTACAACAGATGATAAAACGTTAAAGATTGCAGGAAAGAACAATGCGCTGATCTACATTAACGGCAGAAAAAGCAATATGGATGCAGAATCTCTGGTTCAGTTTCTGAAAAATACACCCGCAGAAAATATCCAGAAAATTGAAGTGATTACAGTTCCGGGAAGTGAATATCAGGTGGAATCTTCCGATGGGATCATCAATATCGTGCTGAAGAAAAAAATGAGCGACGGAACCAGCGGAAATATGAGAATGTCTAATACCCAGAGTAAATACAATGCAAGCAACGCCAGTTTTTCCGTAAATTACAGAAAAGACAAACTTGGAATTAATGCGAATCTTAGTGGTGGCGAAAATATCAATCCGCAAGCATATGTTCTTAGAAACCGATCTGAAAATGTACAGAATGAATCTGTAGGGAATATTGATGATCCGAACAAAAATTTAGGAGGATATCTGAATATTGATTATCAGTTGAATGACAAAAGTAATCTGGCTTTATCATGGAATACATGGGCAAACAAAAGCTACAATTCTACGATTGATCTGATGAACACGATTACAAAATATAATACTAACGGCAATATACTTTCAACCGCTTATACTAAAACTAAAAATAAAGAGGACGCAAGAAGCTATAACAATTCTGTAAATTTAAACTATGAAGTAAAGCTTGATTCTTTAGGAAGCAAACTTAACGTGAATGCAGCTTATCTTAATTATAAAAGATTTCAGTACACGAATAATAACACACTGATTCAGGATGCCGCAGGAAATTTCACCCAAAACAGCAGCAAAATAATTCAGGATCTTCCGCAGGTTATTAACAATTTTTCCGGGACGGTAGATTATATTCAGAAATTTAAAAACGATTTTACATTCTCTGCCGGAGGAAATTACAATAAAACAAAAACAGACAACGACACCAAAAACTATTCATATCCATACGATCTTTCCGGTAACCAGTTAGCTTCTCAAAACGATTTTAACCATTTTATTTACAATGAAAATATTTATGGTCTGTATGTAACTTTTGAAAAGAAGTTTTCGGATAAATTCTCAGGAAAAATCGGAGCCAGATACGAAATCACGAACAGCTTAGGCACCGCAGACAGTTGGAAAAACAATGTAGAAACCAATCAGCAGATCGAAAGAAATTATAATAATCTTTTACCTTATTTGAGTTTCAATTATGCCATTAATGATAAGAACAATATATCTTATTCATTTTCAAGCCGAATGAGAAGACCCAGCTTTTGGGAACTGAACCCTGTAAAAAATCTGATTACAGAAGATAATTATACCCAAAATAATCCTTTCGTAAAAGCGTCTTCCACTTACAATCAGGAGTTAACATATATGTACAAAAATTCTTATTTCCTGATTCTGAATCATACGTATGAAAAAGACCAGATTACGCAGGTTCCGTTGCAGAGAAGCTATATCGATCCGAAAACCAATCAGAAAAGAGTTCAGTTGGCGTACATCAGAACCAATTTCGGAGACAAGCAGGAAATGTCTGCTATGTTGGGAATTCAGAAATCTTTATTCAAGCAATATCTTACATTAAACTTCAATGCGGGTGTACAGTATAACATCAACAACGGAACATTAGATACAGATCCTACAACAGGACAGGTTTTTGACACTTATGTAAACAACAGAAAATCTGCAAGTATGTTGATTACCAGCAACAACACCATCCGTTTAGACAAAAAGAAAACATGGTTCTTAGGCGTAAATTTCTTCTATGTGGATAAACAGCAGATAGAACTTGGTATGCTGAAAAACTTAGCAAGTTTAGATTTGAACATTAAGAAAAACTGGAACGACTGGACTTTTGCGGTGAATCTGAATGATGTTTTAAGAACCAATGTCGTGGAAATTGAAGATTTACAGGCTTCCGGAAACTATAACTACATTAGAAACGACCAGTACAAAAGAAGTATTAATGTAAGCATCACCTACAATTTCGGAAACCAGAAAGTGAAAAAAGTAAGAAATATTGAAAGTGCTTCAGACGAAATTAAAAACAGAACAAGATAACAATCATTTCTTCATATAAATCATTTTTTGTGGTAAACTCGCTGAGAAATCGGCGAGTTTTTTTATTTTTAATTAAAATTCAATGATGAAGAGTCGTTTAATTGCTTTAGCAGGTTTATTTCTTCTTACACTTTTAGGCTGTAAGCAAAACACCATTGATTTCGGAAGTGGTAAATCTTTTACGATAGAAAAAAATGTTTCCTACGGAAAAGACAAGGAACAGAAAATGGACGTTTATATTCCTAAGGCTTCTTTAAAAGATAAAGACGTTTTCATCGTTATTCATGGCGGCGGTTGGCGCGGCGGAAGAAGATCTCAGCTTACGGATTTCACTTATGATCTGATGAAAAAATTTCCTGAACATATTTTTGTCAATCTGGATTATAGGCTTGCTTCATCCAAGCGTTTTGCTCTTCCCAGTCAAACGGATGATATTACCAGTGCTATGAACAATGTAGAAAAAACCTTAAAAATTCATCCCAAATATATTCTTCTCGGAAACAGCGCGGGCGGACATTTAGCTATGTTGTATGCTTATAAATTTGATCCGGACAGAAAGGTAAAAGCGGTTATCAATATCGTCGGTCCCACTGATCTGAACGATTCAGGATTTAAAAATTATGAAGATTATGCTTTCGTAGAAAAACATTTGATTGATCCTAAAATCGTTGACAGCAAAACAACGCTAATGGACTTTGGAAGTCCGGTTCACTGGATTACTCCAACTTCCGCTCCTACCCTTTCGTATTACGGAATTAATGACCATGTGGTTCCACTGTCTCAAAAGAAAACGCTGGACTCGGTTCTATCAGAAAATAAAGTGTATCATGAATCCTATGAATTTACTGGAGATCATCTCGGCTGGGATCAGTCTTCCAATGCAGATTTTCTGGTTAACAAAATTGAGGAGTTTATGAAGAATATAAATCCTTAAAATTCTTTAGATGTACAGAATAGTATTTTTTCTTTTAATAACAGCTCAGTTATATAAATCTCAAAATAAACGTTTTGTTTACGAATACAGTTTCGCAGAAGATTCCACACAGCTTGACATCAAGAAACGAGAATTTCTGAATCTTGATATTCATAAAAACAGTTCCCGATTTTATTCTTACGATATTCCCGAACAGGACTCTTTAGTAAGAATTAAAGAGAAACCGAAACATAAATTTCCTTATCAGGGAATTCAGTATTTAGACGTTATTGTAAAAAATTATCCAGATTTTAATATGACATTGTATACAAGCTGTCAGAATTATTATCAGGTAAACATGCAGAAAAAACCTAAATGGAAAATCTTTCCTGAAAAAGAAAAGATTTTAAATTTTTTAGCTCAAAAAGCGACAACTAAATTATATAACAGAAAATGGACAGTTTGGTTTACAACTGATATTCCCATTCAGGACGGTCCTTATTTGCTCCATGGCTTACCTGGGTTAATTGTAAAAGCAGAAGACGAGAAGAAAGGAATTTCATTTCAGCTCGTAGAGATAAAATCACTTCGAAATTCAAATCCAGAAGAACTTCCATATTATTTCAGACATAAGCTTATTTCAGTAACAGAAAATTCTTTCAAAACTATTTTAAAAAATTATTTCGACAAACCTTCTCCGCAGCGGAACAATGATAACAATGATCTGAAACAAATCTTTTTTGACGGTAACGGAAAAGAAATATCAGATTCCGAATTTTATAGAATGGTGGAAAGAAACAATAAAAAAGCTTTAGAGAAAAGGAATAATCTTTTAAGATGGGATATTATAAAAAAATAATATTCTCTTTATTACTAAAAAAATAAACGCTCTGAAAAACTCAAAGCGTTTATTAATATTTTATTCAGACTTAAAAATCTCCGATCTTTCTGAAACTCCATTCGCATTGAAAGCTTCAATCTGGAAATAATATGCATCCGCTCTATCGGCTCCGGTGAAGAAATATTCGTTTTTTCCGTACACCATAATGCTTCCGTACAATTTTTCAGGAGATTTTCCCCAATAAATAACATATCCGTCTGCATCGGAATTCTGCTGCCATTTCATCCAGATGCTTCTTCTTTCGCCGTATTTTTTAGGATCAGATCTCAACGGAACAAAATTCTGAACTTTTCCGGGAACAGTTCCTGCGCCTTTTCCAAAAACTCTGAATCCGCTTAATGCAAATTTTCCGGTTGGCATTTTCAGATTTTCCATTTTCAGAAATCTTGCTTTGGCAGGTTTTTCCAATTCTACATAATCATGAGGAACATCTTTGGTGTTTTTGCTTTTATCCACAATAACATTCCATTTTTTACCGTCATCGGAACCATAGATTTTATACTGATGCATTTTGCCCAGCGTTTTTCCCATAAACTCAACATCCTGATCGGCATAATTGATCTGAATCGCATTAATGGTAGAAACCTCTCCTAAATCCGTCTGAAACCACTCTCCGGAATTCCCTGTTTTGGCACTCCAATACGTTTTAATATCTTCATCCACCGCATAATTAGAATGATAACCACCTAAAGTGGATGAAACCTGAACCGGCTTATTGTAATTCAGCAGCATCCATCCTGCAAAAAGTCCTTTAGAGAAATCTTTTCCCTGTGCATACTGCGGAAGATAGGTTGGATAATCTCCGTAAGCCGTGTTGCAATACATTACATCATCTTTATCAAATCCGGCAGGCCAGATTCCCAAACGTCTTTCAAAATTGTTTTTGGTTGAAATAAAAATGGTTGAAATATGCCACCAGTTTTTATAATTATCCTCAAACGTTGCACCGTGTCCTGCTCCTCTCGCAAAACCTCCCGGTTTGTAAGAAAACGGATTATGCTGTTGATATTCAAAACCTTCCAAAGGCTTATTACTCACATATACTCCATCCGAATATCCGCTGAATTCCGTTGCAGGAGCTCCGTACTGAAGATAATATTTTCCGTTATGCTTCGTCATCCACGCTCCTTCTACAAAAGGCTGCAAGAAAACATTGTCATTATATTCCCCAAATCTTTCCCAACCATGATCTTCCGGTTTTAACCTGATGGTCGGCTTTACAAAACCTTCGGACTGAAGGGTATTTACTTTTACTTCAGTTCCCAACAAAGGCCATTCGTTACTGGATCCCCAATACAAGTACAGCTTGTTTTTGTCTTCATCGTAATGAAATGCAGGATCCCATGCTCCGACTTTTAAAGTATCAACAGCAATTTTCCAGTCGTCTTTGGTGGGATTGGTACTTTTCCAGATCGGGAAATCCTGTTCCCATGTCGAACCGAAAACGTACAAAGTATCTTTCATTGCCCAAACTGCAGGAGCGTTCAGATCGTGGGTATATTTATTGTCTCTTAAAAATTTTCGGTGGACAAACTTCCAGTCGAGCATATCGTCGCTGTACCAGTATCCTTCCTGATTGGTGGAAAAAAGAAAGAGCTTATTTTTAAAATTAACAATCACCGGATCAGCCGTAGCACGGTGTTTTCCCTGTTTTGAAAAAACTTCGAACGGAGTATACCCGTAATCGATATTAATCGGGTTACAAAATGTCTTCTGCTGAGCATTTAAACTGAAAAATCCCAACAAAAGCATGAATGAAAGGAGGCACTTCTGCATTTTCATATGTTTTAACTTTGAGGACAAAATTAATTAACTTTTTTCGGTTTTCTCCAAATAAAGCCATCCAATAAGTAATGCGTAAGCTGAGGAACGACTAATAAAGGGACTAAAAACTGAAACCAGTCTAAAGAAACATTCAGATGTAATGAAAAATGTTCGTTCCAAACCAATATTTCCCATAGAAATTCTTCGAAAAATGCAAAAGCAAGAATAACGAGAATAAACAAAAATATCCCGAAAGCAGATTTGAATAAAGAAAGACGGTTTAGATTTTGATCCTCTTTTTGCTTTATTTCTCTGATGTAAATTAAAGCAATGTAAGGAATTCCGTGTGAAATCACATTCAGGAAAGTGAAAACCAAATCGTTGTTGAAATAAACAATTCCGAAATACCACGAAAGATAAGTCCCTGAAATTAAGGCAATTTTCGGAATATTAAATTGTCTGGTTTTGAAAATTTTATACACCGTTTTTACGATCCAAATCATTAAAATCCCAAAATACAAAAACTTTATTACAGGAACATAATCCGGAAGATTCTGAAGCCAGTTGAATTCATTTTGGACAAACCAAGTAAAAGCTCTCGGTGTTTTAAACCAATACAACATCGGAAAAATTGTAGCAGAATACACCGCAATTTCATCCAACTTTTTACTCCAGTTATTGGGTTCAAATCTGGTATAAATTCTCATGAAACCATATTGCTGCCTGATAAAATGAAAAACCGCCACCAAAGCCAAAACCGACCAAAAAGTAAGACTTCCGAACTGGTATAAAATCAATCCTAAAATCCAGCTCAATGCAGGGATTCCATAATAGAGCAATTTTCTTTTCCTGACTTCTTCTTTAACGAAATAGGTTTTGAATAAGGTCGAATACACATGCGCTACATCCACAAAAACAATCAGGAAAAGCCATGTGTAAAAGGAATAATGATTTTCCAGCCCCTGAATCTGTTTCTGAAATAATAAAACGACCAGCAAAATAATGAAAGGCGGCGACAGAATAAACCAGCCGTCTGTTTTTGCGTTATGGATCCAGGGTTGTTTCATTTTTATTTTTGGGAAGCCTAACAGGTTTTAAAAACCTATAAGGTTTGAATTCTTATTTTAATATTAATCAAATTGCTGCATCTGCTTTGCGGTTCTCCATCCCTGATAAAATGCTTCTTCAAAAATTGAAATTCCTGAAAGATCAGAATGGGCAAAGAAAATTTTTCCGTCAACCGGCTGTTTTGCTTTTTCTGAATTTCCAAAAATTTGGTTCGGAACCGGAGCAATCATCGCATGACCGATTTTGTGAAACTGTATTTCGAGGATAAAATCTTCAATCATTGGATGGGCTTTTTTTAAATCTTCCAAAACAAGGCTTTTCAACTGTTCTTCTTTCAGACCATATAATTTTTTTCTTGCTTTTTTACAGTCGTTGGTAGAAAAACTTCTGTAGTAGGTAATCACTTTTTCACCCATAATCTGGTTTACATTCTGATGCTGATCGTAAATATAACCCAAACCATCGGAACCGTAAATTACGTTATCCCAAGCCAATTCTTCATCTCCACCGAAATCGTTTTGTAAAGTAATCGTTGTTAAAAGCCACGGAACATAGTTAAAATGTTCAGCCCTTTTATTGTTGAAAATTCTTTCGTTGACGAATTGCGGAGTTGCGAAGAGAACTTTTTCAGCAATGATCTTTTTTGTCTTTTTCTGAATATTGTCGAAACTTAAAACCTCAACATTTTTATCATTAATTTTTACCTCAAAAACTAAATTATTCGATGAAGATTTTCCTTCCGTATATTTTGAAAAATGTTTTGCCAGTCTTGCATTTCCTTCCGGCCATGTGAAAACCTGATCTTTGTATTTTTTGCTCCAGTTGTTTTTTCTTCCGGCGAAATAATGAATTCCAGCCCAAGCTGAAACATAATCGATTCCCAAACCATAATCGTCGCGACAGGAATAATCCAACAGCCATAGTAATTCTTCAGATGTAAAATTTTCTTGTTTCAGCCAGTCTTTGAAAATAATTTTCTCTAGTTGTAAAACCTCATCTTCCCGACTGGAATCGTGAACCGGAATGGCAAACCAATATTTTCCTTCTGCATCTTTTTTATGCTGAAAGTGATCCATCATTTTAAAAAAACGGTCGAATTCCGCTTTTGTTTCTGTGGAAATTCCGTTTTGCGGAACGATATCATTTTGCCATGAATTTTTGAAAAATAACCGTTCCTGTTGCGGAAAAGTCATCTGATATTCGTCTAAAATCGGATCGCCGTTTTCATCGTCTCCCTGATACATTTTGCATTCATTCAGAAATTGGATAATTTCAGTATTTTCTTTATTCGGCAATGGCAAATAATGCGCTCCCAGAGGAAATTTTGAAAATTTGTTCTGTCCGTTGGAAGAGTTTCCGCCCACATGGTTTTCCATTTCGAGCAACAGATAATTGTTTTCCTGATTCTGACTGAAAAATCTACACGCCGAAAGTCCTGAAATTCCTCCGCCGACAACGAGGTATTTTGTGCGAATTTCTTCTGTAGGTTGAGGAAAATCTTTCACCCAGAGTTTGTGCCCTAAAATATGATTGGTTCCGGTGATTTTTAGCAATAACGATTTGCCTTTTTTACTGCAATAGTGTAAAAAAGGAATCATGAGACTGCCTAAGAACATGGTTTTAAGGAAATCTTTTCTGGAAAATTGAGTGGGCTGAGTCGGCAAGATTTAATGGTTATTTTGAGATGCTTTCGTAATTGTCATCGGGATTCTGAAAATTATTGATAACTCTGTGGATTCTCAACATATCATCCTGATAATCATAAATAATGTAGTTATGTTTCGTTACTAAATATTTCATAAACCCTGTATCTCTATATTTTTCAAAGTATACATTTTTTGAAGTAGCATTTGAATAGCCTGATCATATTTATCCAAAAAATTTTCTAAAACCAGAACGCCCCAATGATCAAAAAGATAATCCTGAAGATTTTCAAAATCCTTCTTGGAAAGATCACTATATTCTACTCTCATTCTTACGCTGTTCTAATCTTGCACGAGCCTGCTTCATTAATTCCTGGTGAGATATCGTTCTTCCCATTCTGAAATCTTCTTCGGATCTTTTCAACGATTCTAAAATCTCTTCATGGGTTTCGTTTCTATAAACAGGTTCCATTACTTTAGCAATAGAAAGCAGTTCTTCGGAAGTAAATCTTTTTTCTTTCATTTTTTTAAAAAAGGTAGGTTTCTTAATTCCTGTTTTTTCAATAATGTAAGAAATTTTAAATGGTGAATCTTTAAGAATCTGATCGATGTTGTTCTGGATTTCTATATATTTTTCAATTTCAGCTATCATATTTCTACAATTTAAGTATCAATTTATGACACAAATATAATAAATAATTGACACTTTTTATTGAACTTTACCCCATTCTTCATCAAAATACCGTACTAAAATCTGGTTATCCAATCGATTGACTTCAATATCTTTGGTTTTCATGTCTTTCGTAAAGTAAGAAAGCTGCGAGAAATTATAATCATAAAATTTCAGATTCGGAATTTTACGATAGATTTTATTGCTGATCGGCTCAAAAGAAGCCATTGAAAATCCCCATTCTCCGAATGACGGAACATACGTGTGATAAGCGGAAGTAAAAGGAAAAATCTGATTAATTGTTTTCTCAATACACCAGAAAGATTTCGGGGCAAAGTAAGGAGAGGTAGTCTGCACCACAATTTTTGTATCTAAAGTAGTCAGTCTTTCCAGCTCTTTGTAAAACTGTAAAGAATATAATTTTCCTAAACTGTAATTGGAAGGATCCGGAAAGTCAATAATGATAACATCGTATTTTTTTGAGTTTTCTTTCACCCAGATGTAAGCATCTTTGTTGATTACTTTCAGTTTTGGATTGGATAAAGAGCTTTGGTTCAATTGGCTCATCGTTTCATTATTCCTGAAAAAATTTGTCATTTCTCCATCCAAATCCACCAGAGTGATGTCTTTTACTTCTTTGTATTTTAAAACTTCACGAACTGCGAAACCGTCTCCACCGCCGAGAATTAAAATATGATCGATCTTTTTAGCCATCGACATGACAGGATGAACCAACGCTTCGTGATAACGGTATTCGTCTACTGAAGAAAACTGCAGATTGTTATTCAAATATAATCTGAATTCACGGCTGTTTCTGGTTAACACGATTCTTTGATAAGGCGAACTTTTGGTGTAAACGACATTTTCACCATATAATTTTTCTTCTGAAAATGATAAAATTCTGTCTGAAAAAATAAACAGAATAACAAGCAAAAGAAAGGCTCCGATTGATTTAATTCTTAATGAAACTGGTTTTGAAAGTTCTTTTTTCAGATAGAAACATAAAAATATGGCAATTGAAATATTAACCAAGCCAAAAAACAAAGGGGTTTTTACGATTCCTAATTGCGGAATCAGTACCAAAGGAAACAGAATAGAAGCCAATAAAGCTCCGATATAATCAAAGGCGAAAACATTGGATACCAAATCTTTAAACTGAACCCTGTCTTTTAAGATATTCATTAAAAGCGGAATTTCTACTCCAACCAGACAGCCTGTAAAAAAGACAAAAAGATACAGCACGGCTTCAAAATGAGCCAAAGTATTGAACAGAATAAATAAAACCACAGAGCTTATTCCGCCGATGATTCCGACCAGAATTTCAATCTCTATGAATTTATCAATTAAATTTCCTTTGATGAATTTGGCAAAATACGATCCGACTCCCATCGAAAAAAGATAGACTCCAATGATGAAGGAAAACTGTTTTACGGAATCGCCCAAAAGATAGCTCGCCAAAGCTCCCGCCACCAATTCGTAGATCAGTCCGCAGGTTGCGATGACAAACACCGAAAACATCAAAAGCAGTTCAAGAGGAATCCTCTTTTTATCCATGAATCGCTGCGCTTATGATAATTGAAATCCCAATAATGAAAGCTCCGAAAATAATCGCCAAAGCGGTATTTTTATTGTGAGCGATTTCGTGCCATGTTTTTTCCGGCGTTATTTTTTCAATAATTAAATAACAAACCAGCAATATGGCTATTCCCAGAAAGGAATAAATCACTGAATTGATGACCGGTAAAAAGTTGATCTGATCCATAGTTTATATTTTTATTTGTGATAGTATCTGTAATAGCCCACTCCGGAAGAGTGGTGTCTTCTTGTGGTTCCGTCTCTGTAGGTTTCTGTTTTTTCGCAGTCGCAGAACTGGTTGCCGCCAAAAGTGAGATAAGTAAACCAGCCGACAAAAAAAACTCCAATGAGACAGAGAATCCAGTGTTCTTTTATGTAGTTAATGATATTTTCCATCGTTTATGAGTAGGTGTAAGGTGAATTTGAACTGTTGAACCATTTTGATCTTTCGAAAGATTTTCTTCCGAACCAGACTGCTACAACAAACCCGATGATAAACAAAAGAATAAACACAAAATTCCTGAAGGAAACAGGAAGCCATTCTGCTTTAATTTTAACCGATTTGTTTTCGGTTAACTCTGGTGTTGTCGCTCCGGCTGTAAGATTGGTATTCAAAAGAGAGTCGATATCCGCTTTTCCTAAAGTCTGATGAACAAATTGTCCGAGGCTGCTTGTTGTGTCTTCCTTTATCATTTTAGAGTCTCCGAAAGCCGTTGTTTCCATCGTACTGTTGTTGGTAACATTAATGGTTCCGTTGTTATCTCTGGATAAGGTTAAACTTCCGTCTTGGGTGGCGTAATATGATGGAGGCATAACCTTTGGAGATTCCTGTTTTTCTGCCGAAATAATAAAGTGGTATTTTCCGGGAGCAACTCCGCAGAAATTAAAACTTTCATCCCGCCTTCCTTCGCTCCAGTTTTCACCGTCTTCATAACCGTGGTATTCCTCAATGTCTTTTGAAGCATAAACTATTTCGTTGGTTTTCTCGTTCACCAATCCTAAGCCGACATTTGCCCAAGAATTATCCACATTTGAATATACCTCAACTTTCAATGGGGCAGAACCGCCTGATAATTCAAAGCTTTTGCTGACCATTTCTTTATTGCGGACATCTGCAAAATTAATCTCCTGCTCGAAAACCGATTTATTGGTTCTCGTCCCGACTACATACAACTGAATCAGGCTGATTAATAATGCTGAAACCGCCATAATATTAATGGTGTGCTTTACATTTACATAAAATGGCTGAACAATTCCTATTCCTGAATAATTGGGAAGGTTTGAAATTCCGAACGCTTTTTTTACTTTGTATTTTGAGATGTGTTTGCCTGAAAAATATTGTATGCTGGTTTTAGATTTTTCCTCAGAAACCATATAGATTCCGTTTACATATTCTTTGTAAGTAGAAATTCCGAAATCCAGTCTTTCTTCGAAAAAACCAGCAGCAGCATGAATATGACATTCCGTAGTTTCATATTTTCTGAAACTTATAGCTCCATACTCCAGAATAAGACTGTTCCATGATTTTCTTTTCACATCCATTTTATCAATTGTGTGAAGCAAAACCCAATGACCATCGCTCTCACTTAAAAAAGCATCTTTTCCTTTTGTATCTTTTAAATAATATTCTCTCCAAAAGATACTTGTCCCATATTTTCGGATAATAATTCCGGTGACGGTATATTCTGTATTGTCGATGATTCCTTTCTGCCCGATATCCAATACAACATTTTCTGTAGGAACTTTGATGTGTTTCTGATGTTTATTATTTTCGACATCAATAAGATAAGAACAGGTCTTACAGACATATTCTTTTATATCGAAAGTAAGATCCAGTTTATTTCCGGATTCGCAGGCGGGACAAACATAAAACATTTTTTATCTGTAAATTTTGTGTTTCTGAATGGTTTTAGCTTTAAAATATTCTATTACTTCATCTGCAATTTTTTCAACTTTTTCTGTGTTATCCTGCAGATAATTGCAGAGAAAAACATCAAAAGTAAGTTGTTTAAATTCCGGCCACGTATGAATACAGAGGTGGGATTCTTTAAGGCAAACCGCGGAAGTAAAGCTGTTATTTTCAAAAATATGACTGGTAATTCCTACAATTTCCACGTCTTTTGTTGCGAGCATATCTCTGGTAAATGCCAAGAAACCGTCACCGTCTATTAACAAAGCTTCTGACTCCGTTTCCAAAGTCAGAAGAATATGTAAACCTTTGCTGGTTAATGATTCCAATTCAATGTATTTTCAGCAAATATATTATTTTTTTGGTAAGAAAACTTCTGCAAGCATACAACGCGCACTTCCACCTCCGTTTACTTCAATTGTGTTTAGATCAGAATAAATGATTTCACAGTATTTTTCAATCGCTGCAACCTGATCCTGATGTAAGGATTTATAAGCGGTTTCGCTCATCACCAAAAATTTCTGTCCGTCTTTATTATTTACCTGAAGCATATTTCCGGCAAACTGCTGCATCTGCTCTTCAGAAATTTCAATGATTTCTTTTCCTGAATTTTTAATGGTTTCAATGACTTTGCTTCTTTCGAGTTCATCATCGATACAATCCAGACAGATTACCACAAATTTATCTGCTACACACATCATCACGTTGGTGTGGTAAATCGGAAGTCTTTCTTCTCCAACGGTTTGGAATGAATGGAAGACAACCGGCGTAAAACCGTACTTCTCACAAAATTCTCTGAACAGGTTTTCATCCAGTCTTAAAGAAACTGAACCGTAAGCAATTTTGTTATCGTGATCGAAGATCATGCTTCCTGTTCCTTCCAAAAAATGTCCCTGTGTTTCAGGAAAAGACCAGTCGTCGATTTCAGCGACTTCAAATCCCTGTTCTTTAATGGTTTCAATGATATCGTCTCTTCTTTCTACTCTTCTGTTGGAAGCAAACATCGGATATAAAACTACTTTTCCGTCTTTGTGAAAACTTACCCAGTTGTTCGGGAAAATTGAATCCGGAGTGTGTGGATCTAATGTATCTTTTACCGTGATGACGTTAATTCCTTTGCTTCTCAATCTTTCAACAAAAGCTTTAAATTCTGACAAAGCTTTAAACTGGGTATCGAAACCTTTCTGCTCTACCTGAAAATAATTGTTTTTTGCCGTTTCTGCATTAAATCCGAATGCAATCGGCTCTATCATTAGTACTGTATCTGTTGTCTGCATACTTTGGGTTTGAGGGTGTTTTTGGTTTGAGAGTGTTTTGAGTTTTAGTGTTTTAGTGTTTTAGTGTTTTAGTGTTTTAGTGTTTTAGTGAAAGTTACTTTTTACTTTTTACTTTTTATCTGTTGAGGAAAATGTACACCAATTCTGTGACTGACTCATCATATTGACCACATCCCGATTATTTGATTGTATTGTTTATTTAAACTAATAAACTGTTCTTCTTTTATATATTTGCATTTCCATGCGTACAAGAGCCATGTTTGGGTTTCTCTTGCTTCTCCTTCAGAATCTGTAAGCTTTGCGACGAAAGATTTTTCATACTTTCTTTTTCCCCAAGCCTCGCTTATATTTGCCGAAACGGATCGTGACGAACGCCTTATCTGATCTGTAAGAGAGTAGAGTTCTTCTTTAGGAAAAGATTTTGTGAGTTCAAAAATTATCATCGCAAATTCTACTGACTTTTGAAACACCTTTAAATCTTGGTGAAATTTAATTGTTGACATCTTTGTATTTTAAGCTAAAATAGAAAAAATAACAACAACTCAGCCCCAAAACTCTCTAACTCTAAAACACTCAGACTCTCAAACTCAGCTACTCTCTTACTAATGGCATTGTCGAGCAACGTAAAAGTCCTCCCATTTTAGAAATCTCACGGTAAGGAATTTCTTCAACGGTCATTCCCCATGCGTTTCTGAGGTGATTGTTCATTCTGGTGAATGCTTTGTCGGAAACTACGATTTCAGGAGAGATTGAAAAAATATTCGGGAACATCTCAAACATTTCCTCCGCTGTAACGTGAAAACAGTTTTCTTCACCGAAAATATCAATAATCAGGCGGTAATCGCTTTCGTCTACAAACCCGTCTTTGTAAATAATACATTTATCTTTTCCGATAGGATTGAATGTACAATCCAGATGTAAAATTCCTTCATACGGTATTCTGTCGTTCTTTTTCAGCTCCAGATCAATGATTCTTTTTTTAGGAAAGTATTCTTTCAGAATTTCGATGGCATATTCATTGGTTCTTGCCGTTTTATAACTTCTGTAATCTTCACTGAAACATGTTCCGATAAACAGAAAATCGTCCCAGACAATAACATCTCCACCTTCAATGTGTGCTGTTTCCGGAAGATTAATTATTTTTCTCCACGCCACTTTTTCAAAAACCGTTTTATAAGCTTCCTGTTCGTCTGCACGGTCTGCAATAACATTGGAAATGATCATTTTATCATCGATTACAAAGGCAACATCTCTTGCAAAAACCTGATTGTAATCTGCAATGATGTCCGGACGAAGAACTTCTACGTCATATTTTTTTAAAACTGCTTCAAAAGCGTTCATTTCATGGATGATATCCGATTCTTTCGGATAGATGTTATTTTCGATAGAATGATACGACTTTGCATCATAACTTTCCTCTAATGTAGGAACTGCTCCCATTGAATTGGGTTGTCCTAAAACCACTGATTTCAGCCTGCCCGTTTCGTTTTTTATATTTAGCTTCATAAAGATTTATGCAATGCTACAAATATAAGTAAAGGACTGAATCTGGGAAACTTTTGTCCTGTTTTTAGGCGATCTGCGCAATATAAATCTATGAAATAATCTTCTTACAGTTTTTTACTTCAGCAGATTGATAGACTAAAGCATTTATTCACTTAAATAAGCGATTTTATCAGATAATTTTATTCACAATAATTGGTTATGAATTATTTTTTGATAAAATGTAAAAAGTTTTAATTAAAATTCCTACCTTAGTGATATAATTTCTGTAGAAATTAAAACATAAAGTATTAACAATCAAACACCAAAAAACATCATGAACACAAAAAAATCTGTGCTTTTAAAAGCACAAAAACTAGGAAGAGAACAGCAAAAATCGATTATCGGAGGAGCATCTGCTGCAAGACGCTGCTGCGAATATGATTATGAAACAGGCGCATGCACACTCTGGACTTGTGACAGATGTCAATGTCCTTAAGAAAAACCAGAACCTGCTTTATGCAGGTTTTTTTATATTGTATTTTTGTAACATACGAATACAAAATGGAAAAATCAGATAAATCAATTCATAACATCTGCATCGCAAAAATTAAACGGAGCACACTAAAACCTTATGATTTCAAATGGACAAAATTTTACGAAACCGATTCTAAAAATCTATTCAAAAATTATCCTTTAGAATTGGATAATGAAGAATTAGTTATCTGCTCAACTGTTATTAATTCAGAAAATTTCAGCATTTTAACCACAAGAAAATTGATTACCCTCGAAAACGGCAATTTATTTTCCGGAAATCTGATGAACGCAAAAGATAAATTTTACGGAGAATTTAAAAGTAAAAAGGAAGCACTTACTTTTGGCTCAGCAGAACTTGAAAATGGCGCCATTTTAAAATACTTTATTGAAACCGGAACAGCTTCAATGGTCATGATTCAGGGTGTAAGGACAGCAATAAGTATTCAGGATACTCGCGCGGAAAACGTCAAAAAAGCCACTGAAATAATCAATAATAAATTGCAGTAATTCTATTTTTTGTCTGCCCTTAAAACCGTGATTGAATACCAAAGAGAAATTACACCGATTATCAACTGCCCCGGAACTAAAGTTCTTCTGAACAGCATGCTGAAATCATTGGCTCTTTTATAAATAAACGGAATCCATCTTTCTTCAGTCTCATAAAAATAGAGGTAATAGACGGTTGCGGCCCTGAAAATTAAAAGAGAAAGACTGATAAAAAACAGTATTTTTAAAGATTGTTTTGTAGAAACCAGAATAATTAAACTAAAGGCACAAAGGAAACAAATGAACATCTCCATCTGGTAAAAAATAACGTTTACCAAGCTGTACGTGGGCGAATAATCTTCAGGTTTTGTATGAAGCATTTCAAGGAAATCAAATGTTTCAATCAGGAGAAAGAGTCCATAAACAATATAGAGAACAACATTAAGTCTCATTGTAATTTTTAGTGAATTTAATTTCGCATTTTCCATACTTTAAGTTAAAAAAAATCCGTGAAATAAAAAAAACCCCAAAGCAAGCTTCAGGATTTTTGTTTATAGTAAAATATTGATTATCTGTTAACCATATCGATATAGTCTCTTTTTGGAGCCCCTTGATAAACTTGTCTTGGTCTTCCGATCGGATCTCCTTTCAGTCTCATTTCTTTCCACTGAGAAATCCATCCCGGTAATCTTCCTAATGCGAACATTACGGTGAACATTTCTGTAGGAATTCCTAATGCTCTGTAAATAATTCCTGAATAGAAATCTACGTTTGGATACAGTTTTCTTTCTACGAAGTATTCGTCTTCAAGAGCTACTCTTTCTAACTGCATTGCAATATCAAGCGCTTTATCCTGAATTCCTAGTGCATTAAGAATATCATCAGCAGCTTTCTTGATGATTTTTGCTCTCGGATCGAAGTTTTTGTATACTCTGTGTCCGAATCCCATTAAACGGAAATTATCGTTTTTATCTTTTGCTTTTGCAATGTATTTAGATACATCTCCTCCATCTTTTTCAATCAGTTCAAGCATTTCGATAACCGCCTGGTTTGCTCCACCGTGAAGTGGTCCCCAAAGTGCAGAAACCCCTGCAGAAACTGAAGCGAAAAGACCTGTATGCGCAGAACCTACCATTCTTACTGTAGAAGTAGAACAGTTTTGCTCGTGATCTGCGTGAAGAATTAATAATTTATCTAAAGCACCTACTACAACAGGATCGATTTCAAATTCCTGATTTGGCATTCTGAAAGCCATTTTGTAGAAGTTTTCTACATAGTTCAGGCTGTTGTCTCCGTGATTAAGCGGCAATCCCTGAGTTTTTCTGTACGTCCATGCGCAAAGGTGAGAGAATTTTGCAATTAACAATTCTGCAGCATGATCCATCTCTTCTTTAGAATTTACGTTAACTGCTTTTGGATTAAACGCCGTTAACGCAGAAGTTAAAGAAGATAAAACTCCCATTGGGTGAGCAGAACGAGGGAAAGCATCCATGATCTTTTTCATCTCCTCTGCTACGAAATTATATTTTTTAATGTTTGATTCGAAAGAATTGTACTGATCCTGAGAAGGCAATTCACCGTGTAATAAAAGGTACATCACTTCTGTGAAGTTAGATTTCTCAGCGATCTGCTCAATCGGATATCCTCTGTAGAATAATTCTCCTTTGTCTCCGTCTAAGTAAGTGATGTCACTAAGTGTAGCTCCGGTGTTCTTATACCCTAAATCAAGAGTGATTAGACCTGTCTGGTCTCTTAATTTTGAAATATCGATTCCTCTGTCTCCGATAGTACTATCCACAATTGGATATTCATATGAATTACCGTCGTAATTCAATATTACCTTGTTGTCTGACATTATTTAATTTATTTTTTTCTAAATATACTACTTATTACAAAATACGGCAAACTAAAAATTTCGCTTGCCGTTATTTATAAATTCGATTAATTATCTTTTGATTTTAAAAGCATCTAAGCCCGGGAAAACTGCGGTTTCACCAAGAGCTTCTTCAATTCTCAACAATTGGTTGTATTTCGCCATTCTGTCTGATCTTGAAGCCGATCCTGTTTTAATCTGTCCGCAGTTCATTGCTACTGCCAAATCTGCGATTGTAGAGTCTTCAGTTTCTCCTGATCTGTGAGACATTACAGAAGTGAATCTGTTGTTCTGCGCCATTTGTACCGCTGCCATTGTTTCAGAAAGGGATCCGATCTGGTTTACTTTTACCAAGATTGAGTTTGCAATTCCTTCTTTTACTCCTCTTGACAGTCTTTCAACATTGGTTACGAATAAATCGTCTCCTACCAACTGTACTCTGTCTCCGATTTTATCGGTTAACATTTTCCAGCCTTCCCAGTCGTTTTCCTGCATTCCGTCTTCAATTGAAATGATCGGATATTTGGCTGCCAATTCAGCAAGGTAAGAAACCTGCTCGCTGCTTGAGAACTGAGCGGCATCCGGCGTCTGGAATTTTCTGTAATCGTAGATTCCGTCTTTGTAGAATTCGGAAGCTGCACAGTCAAGCGCCAACATAATATCGTCACCCGGCTTGTACCCTGCTTTTTCAATAGCCTGAAGTAAAGTATCCAAAGCATCTTCAGTTCCTTTGAAAGTTGGTGCAAAACCTCCTTCATCGCCTACCGCAGTAGATAAACCTCTTGAGTGAAGAATGGATTTAAGGTTGTGGAAAATTTCCGTTCCTTTTCTCAATGCGTGAGAGAAAGAATCTGCTTTTACCGGCATGATCATAAATTCCTGAAACGCGATAGGTGCATCGGAGTGAGAACCTCCGTTGATCACATTCATCATTGGAACAGGAAGTGTGTTTGCATTGACACCGCCAACATATTTGTACAAAGGCATTTTCAATTCTGCTGCTGCTGCTTTAGCCGCTGCCAAAGAAACACCAAGAATCGCATTTGCTCCAAGATTTCCTTTATTATTGGTTCCATCAAGATCGATCATAATCTGGTCGATAAGATTCTGATCGTATACAGGAAGACCTACCAACTCGGGCGCAATCACTTCTCTTACATTCTCAACCGCTTTAAGAACTCCTTTCCCCATATATTCTGAACCGCCGTCGCGCAATTCCACCGCTTCATGTTCTCCTGTAGAAGCCCCGGAAGGTACCGCAGCACGTCCCATCGCACCACTTTCCGTGAATACATCTACTTCAACTGTAGGATTTCCTCTTGAATCCAAAATTTGTCTCGCTTCTATGTAAGAAATGTAACTCATTGTTCGTTTTTTTATAGTTCAGACAAATTTAATGAATTTTTGAGTTTTTGAAGCAAATGAATGGGAATTTATGGGGTTATTGTGAGTTAAATTTTAGTTAATTTTAAAGATTATTAAAAGTTATTACTGTGCAAATTTCATGGATGACTGTTGTTTTTGAGTAAGATTATAAGTAATTCCAAAAAATGCCCCTACTCTGAAGTTTTTTGTTAATAAATCTTCATCGGCGATTTTTGAATCGAGTTTATGTCCTTCTTTATAGTTTGATTTTAATTCATCAACAGAGCGAAAAGATGGCCCTGCAGTTAAAATGAATTTATTTTTTTTCCCAAATAAAATACTAAAGCCAGGAAAAAGAGAATTAAAACTAAAATTTGTTCCAAAGGATGTTCCCAAAGAAACACCATAAGCAATATTGCATGGGGTTCTAAAACTTGCATGAAACATAGCGGCAATGGTTGGATTAAATTTATTATTATTCATTCTCTGTACAATATTTTCGTCAGTTAATGTATATTTTTTATCCGTTGTAAAGAAATCGAAAACTGTTCCTATACTAAAGTCAAAACGAATACCTCCTTTTATATATTCTTTGTAAACAAAACTTTTATCATTATCTACATGAAAAGTATCTTCCATGTTTCTTTTACTTCTGATTTTCACATCAAATTCAAGATAATCTTCTTCCCCTTGAATAGGAGCCGAAACATATTCATAAGTTGATTGTTTTCTTAACAATCTATCTAAAATTTCTACTTGATTTAGTTTTTTTGATAAATTAATCTTTTGAACAACCTCGTCTATATTTCTAACTGATTTTTGCATACGGTCAATATCTTTCATTATATTTAATTTTACCACATCCTTGTCATTCAAGCTTTCCAGATTAAAGTTTAAAAAAATTGTGAACAAATTTAAGTCCTGTAAAATCTCCAAATATTCTCTTC
Source organism: Chryseobacterium urinae (assembly GCF_030518295.1). Lineage (NCBI taxonomy): Bacteria > Pseudomonadati > Bacteroidota > Flavobacteriia > Flavobacteriales > Weeksellaceae > Chryseobacterium > Chryseobacterium urinae. The sequence goes on from NZ_JAULSJ010000010.1 coordinate 57,195, forward strand.
GATAGCTATTAAATGTTTTATATGCTCCATTTAAGTTTTTTTTATTTAACAAAAATGTAGTCTCTAATTGAGGAATAATTTCACATTTTGAGTCATCTTTATTTTGATTTTTTAAAATATTCTGATACATATTATAATTAAGCTCCGATGAAATAACCTTATCTATATAATTATTATAATTCTGATTTAGTTTAATAATCTCTCTGGCATTTTTTTCAAATAGCGCATATTTATTGTTTAGTTTTAAGATTTTATCTGATAGTATTATTTTAAATACTTCTGCATCTTCTGACGCTTTAATAATATTAGATATTTGAAGTTCTTTTAGTTTTTGTAGCTTTTGATTTTTAAGTAGTTCTTCCTGTAGTCTCGTAATTTCTCTACTGTTATTATCTTTAGAGCTTTCCATTGTATTCTCTAAACTTTCAATTTTCATTTTAATAGTATTTTGCTCCAATGTTAGTGTATCTTTTTCCACTATCTGTTGCTTGATATTTCTAACATTAGTTTTATTTGTATTACTAGTTTTACTTTCTATACTTGATAAGAAAATACCTTGCTCAAAAGAATACTGTTCTTGAATTTTGTAATAATTCATTTGTTGAACCTCAGAGATAACCGTACTTAACTCTTCTTTATCAGTATTTTGATAGGAGATAGTTTTATCATTACTTTTTACATTAATACGATAGAAGAATGGATTAATATTTTTAATTTTAATAGCAACAGGCTCATTTCTTCTAACTTGAATTTTCTTCTCATCAAATTTCCCAGACGCAAAATCATATACTATGAGTTTCGTCAACCCTTCTATAAGAGGCTTACTTTCTTTGCAAGTCTCTTTTTGTGGCACGGCTAGACTATCTTGAGCACTTAAACTATTCACTAATAGAAAAAATAATGTTAATAATAAAATTTTAGTTTTCATGGCTATTAATTTTTAAGTTTGTCCTTCAAAGTTCCTTTAAAAACAAACTTCTGTCAATTACACAAATGGGTGATTTAACACAAAAAACAGCACCATAAAAATGATGCTGTCTGTATTCAATATTTAAAATTTACTATAAATCGATTCTGAAAAACAGATGTGTTCCGTTTTCCGTGGTGACTTCGCAGTGTCCATTTTGTTCCTGCATTCTCCGTTTCATATTTCGAAGTCCGTTTCCTTCTGATTTTTCGTGGTTAATTCCTATTCCGTTGTCGGAGATTTTCATCATGAATTCTTTGTCTTTCTGGATGAATGACAATTTAATCTGATTGGACTGGCTGTGTTTGTAAGCATTGTTCAAAGCCTCTTTTAAACATAGAAATAAATTTCGTCTCTGTTCTGTAGTGATTACTGTTTCCAAAACAACGTCTTCGCTTTCTGTAAGCAGGAGAATTTTTGTTTTTTTCAAAAAATTTTGTGCATACATCTTTGAATAATCGATGAAGCTTCCCAACGTATCGTTTCCTGAATTGAGGCTCCAAAGCATTTCCCGCATGGAAAGATTCATTTCTTCGGAGGTTTTCAGGAGTTCATCAATATCATTTTTCAGATTATCATTTTCAGCTCGTTGTTTTAAAAATTCTGCCTGAAGTTTAAGAGCTGAAATTCCTGCACCGAGATCATCGTGCATATCGTGTGAAATCCTTTCACGCTCTGCTTCAATGGATTTTTGTTTTTCGAGTTCTTTTTGGAGGAGCTGGTTTTGGTGTTCGGATTGTTGGAGTTGTTTTTCACGTAAATGAAGAATTTGTCTTTTATTATAGGTTAAAACTACAAAAATGATGAATACCACAAAAATCATCATGATTCCGATTGCAATTATATAAGCAAGCTTTATATCATCTTGAATATGCACCATCATTTAGCCTTTCATATTTTTTTAATGAAACGTAAAACATAATATACATTCCAATATTAATAATATTCTGTCCTCTCCTTAAAAACTGAAGAAATTCTTCATCTTCTTTTTCAAAATAAAACATTGGTGTTACTCTAAAAAGAAAAAAGCAGCTCCACATTATTAAGGCTGTTGCAATCCAAAATGTAGAATCATTAGTGATTTTATCTTCATCAAAAAAAGATACTTTTTGATAAAACCACAAAAGAGAATTTATTATATAAAAAGATAAAAGTGTGATTCCAATATTTTTATCAAAATCTGAACTTAAAAAATTAGTAAATAATAAAATTAATAATAAAGAAATTACTGCTATTAAAAATGATATTTTTTTTAAATTATTTAATAAAACTTTAGAAAAATAAAAAGAGAAAAACAATATACAAAAAATATTGTATAAATTATATAATATACCAATTTTACTATCTGGATAATATATATAAAATAAAAAAGAGATTAAATCTGTGAGTAATGAGACTACAAGATAAATTAATAAATAATTTTGAGCAGATAAGCTTAATTTTCTGCTCAAATTATATGCTTTTATTGCTGTTAACAATAAAACTATTTTATATATAATTCCAATAATCATTTTTATGGTCTTAAATCTCCCATATCGAAGTAATAAGATGATTTCCCAAGTATTTTTGTTCTGTAAAACTCTCCAATAATAGTAAGTTGCTTTTCTCGGTCTTTATATGCTTCTTCATATTTTTGTACTATGATAGAATCCTCTGTTATTCTTCCTACTCTAAACATAATAGAATTAAAATTTATGATTTCTGCAAGTCTAAATTTAACATATTCATAATTTTTAATCCTTGCATATTCAATAATATTATCACTAATATCATCCCAAGAATAATAAATGGCCTTTGTATTTCCCATACCATAGTGTGAATAGTATTTAGTTAATGCTTTGTACATTGGACTATTATTATGGTAATCATATTCAAGTTTATCATATTCTTCATCTGTTAATATGTTATCGCTTAATTTAAAACTATTATTAATTAGATTGAAAATAATATAATTTCGATTTTCACTTGCTGGTTTTGTGTCTTTTTTTACTGGGATAGCAATTAAATACAAATAATTTGGAGAATTTGTTTGTTTGGTTATCTTTCCATAATTATCCTTTAGTTCTACAAAACGTAGTTCAAGACCAACACTATTACTAATGTTATTATCTCGTAATTCTTTTAATATAGATACAGGAACTTCATAAGTATCAAAGTATTGCTTATAATCGACAGTTGTTATATTTTTTAATACTCCATTTTTAGCTTGATATATAAAATGTTCAGCCAAGTAATCATCAATCTCTTCACCTCCTTCTCTCATTGGTTTAATTCCATATTGATTGAGTGGTATTAATTTATTTCCTTTCGCCCTTTTTGAATATGTCATAGTGTCGATTTTATTTTTTAAGATATCATTACTGTTTATATTTTGAGATTGCTCCTTTTCATCTGGTGAATGATTAGCATTTCTATCTTTTACACAACTTATAACTGACATATAAATTGCAATGTATAATAGATACTTGTTAAATTTTTTTTCCATGATTTCTCAGTTTTTAAAATGGTTAAATTTATTAATAGCCTCCACTTTGTTATTGACGTGGAGTTTTCTGTAAATGTTTCCGACGTGTTTTTTCACGGTATCGATGCTGATGAATTTCTTATCGGCGATTTCTTTGTAAAGCAATCCTTGAGATAAAAGTTCCAGTACTTCTTTTTCTCTTTCCGTAAGTTCATCATAGCCTTTTATTTCGGGGAGCTTTCTTTCGAAGTGGCTGAGAACTTTTCGGGCAATCGAGAAACTCATGGGAGCACCACCGTTGTAGACATCTCTTATTGAGGAAAGGATTTTATCCATGCTCTCGCCTTTTACAAGGTAGCCCATTGCACCGGCTTTTAAAGAATTGAAGACCTTTTCATCATCTTCAAAACTGGTACACATGATAAACTGCGTTTGAGGCAATCCCTTCCTAAGCTTTTCGATAATTTCAATACCGAGCATATCCTGTAACTGAATATCCATCATCACTACATCCGGAGAAAGGTCAGAAAGATTTTTTAAAGCTTCATTTCCATCAAAAAACTGCGCAACCACTTTCATGTCATCCTGATAATTGATGACTTTCTTCAACGCATTGTTGTAGTTTTTTTCGTCTTCTACTATGGCTATGGAAATGCTCATGTCGGTAATTTTGTTTAAGACAAATTTCAACAGAAAACAAAACAGAGTCAATTACCCTTTTGTGTAATATTCAGAGTTTGAGTTCATGACCATTTGGTTTAGTTTTTGTTTTTACTAAATTTAGTGAAAATTATTTTACAAACGAAAATATTTAACAATCAATACCTTAAAAAAATTAACATCATGAAAAATGTACTTTTCATCGCCGTTTCAGCGCTTTCTCTGTCGCTGATAAGCTGCAAAAAAAGTGAAGAAGGGAATAAAAATGTTTTAAAAACCTCCGATTCGGGAGCTATATTGGCAGATAACGGCAAAGTAGACTCTACGATAAGTTACGATACGGATATTAACGGCAAGAAAAGTATAAAAACAGATTATGTATACAAAGCCACCGACGGAAGCCTTGCAAAAGTGGTTTTTAATTATGAAGAAAAGACAATGAGCATAAGAAGTAACAATAAAACTTTCATTTTAAATAAAGTAGAATCCAAAGGAAATGAAACAACTTATGAAAAAATGGATATGAAGGCTACCGTGAAAAGAGACAGCTTAATTTTGGATCAAGGGAACAACATCATCCAGCTTGTAAAAACTAAAATATAAAACATAAAAAAACCGTTCAGATTGCTGAACGGTTTTTCTTTTTATATCTGATGAATATTATTCTTCAGTTTTTTCTTCTGTAGAATCTGCAGCTTCAGCCGTTGGCTCAGCAGCTTTTTCTTCTACTACAGGAGCTTCAGCTACTACAGCTTCTTTCTTAGCTGTTGCAGATCTTCTGCTTCTTCTTGTTGCTTTTTTCTCTTCCGCATTTGGATTGTAAAGCTCGTTGAAGTCTACCAATTCGATAAGAGCAGTATCAGCAGCATCACCTGGTCTGAATCCTGTCTTGATGATTCTTGTATAACCACCGTTTCTCTCAGCGATTTTTGGAGCTACAGTTCTGAACAATTCAGCAACTGCTTCTTTATTTTGAAGATATGAAAAAACAATTCTTCTGTTGTGTGTAGTATCTTCTTTTGCTTTTGTTAATAGAGGCTCAACATATACTCTCAAAGCTTTAGCTTTAGCAACAGTAGTGTTGATTCTTTTATGCTCAATTAGAGAACAAGCCATATTAGAAAGCATAGCACTTCTGTGAGAAGCTGTTCTTCCTAAGTGATTGAATTTTTTACCGTGTCTCATTATTAATTATTTATCAGCGTCTAACTTATATTTTGCAACGTCGAAACCGAAGTTAAGACCTTTTGAATGCACTAATTCTTCTAGTTCTGTCAAAGATTTTTTACCAAAATTTCTGAATTTCATCAAATCAGACTTACTGTAAGAAACCAATTCTCCAAGAGTTTCCACTTCAGCCGCTTTCAGACAGTTAAGGGCTCTTACGGAAAGATCCATATCTGCTAATTTAGACTTAAGTAATTGTCTTGTATGAAGAGTTTCCTCATCATATTGGATAGATGCTTTTACGGCTTCTGTTTCAAGCGTGATTCTCTCATCAGAGAACAGCATGAAGTGATAAATTAATATCTTAGAAGCTTCTGTTAAAGCATTCTGAGGACTGATAGATCCGTCAGTTTCTATATCTAATACAAGTTTTTCGTAGTCTGTTTTTTGCTCTACACGATAATTTTCAATGCTATACTGTACTTTCTTGATTGGCGTGAAAATAGAGTCAATCGCAATTGTACCTACAGGTGCATTGTTTGACTTATTTTGTTCAGAAGGAACATACCCTCTTCCTTTTTCTATATTGAAAGTAATTTCGAAAGTTACATCACTGTTCAGGTTACAGATCACCAAATCCGGGTTTAATACCTCAAATCCGTTGACAGACTTACCTAAATCACCAGCAGTAATAATCGTTTGACCTGAAACTTTAGCAACAACCTGCTCATTCGATTGGTTTTCTGCCGTAGCTTTTAATCTTACCTGCTTAAGGTTAAGAATAATTTCGGTAACGTCTTCAATTACTCCTGGAATAGTTGAAAATTCGTGCTCTACACCTTCTATTTTGATAGATGAAATAGCATAACCTTCCAGAGAAGAAAGCAACACTCTTCTCAAAGCATTACCGATTGTAAGCCCGAAACCTGGTTCTAGTGGTCTGAACTCGAATTGACCTCTAAATTCATCAGAGTTAAGTAAAATTACTTTATCGGGTTTTATGAATTGTAAAATTGCCATATTATTGGGTTGAGCAAAAATTTGATTAAAAAATTATTTAGAGTAAAGTTCGACGATAAGCTGTTCCTTGATGTCTTCCGGAATTTGGATTCTCTCAGGAGCAGAAACGAAAGTACCTTCTTTCTTCTCATCGTTGAATTGTAACCACTCATAATTTGCTTTAGAAGCTAATGCGTTTGTAACTACTTCAAGAGACTTAGACTTTTCTCTTACAGCGATTACATCACCAGCTTTTAGCAAATAAGATGGAATATTTACCAGCTCTCCATTCACCGTAATGTGTCTGTGAGAAACCAATTGTCTTGCAGCAGATCTTGTTTTAGCAAAACCTAATCTGTACACTACGTTATCCAATCTAGATTCGCAAAGTTGTAATAGAACTTCACCTGTTACACCTTTACTTCTGTGTGCTTTGTCGAATAGGTTAGCAAACTGTCTTTCTAAAATACCGTAAGTATATTTAGCTTTTTGCTTCTCAGCTAACTGAACTGCGTATTCAGATTTTTTAGCACCTCTTCTTTTGTTAGGACCGTGTTGTCCTGGCGGTTGGTTTTTTCTTTTCTCGAAGTTTTTGTCATCTCCGTAGATTGCAGCACCAAACTTTCTAGCAATCTTAGTTTTAGGTCCAATATATCTTGCCATTGTTTTAGATTTTAGATTCTAAATTTTAGATTTTAGATTTTAATAAATGTAATCAAAGACATTTAAAATTTAAAATTCAAAAATTTAAAATTTTAGATTATACTCTTCTTCTTTTTGGTGGTCTACATCCATTGTGCGGCATAGGAGTCACATCAATGATTTCGCTAACTTCAATTCCTGAATTGTGGATAGATCTGATTGCAGATTCTCTACCTGCTCCCGGACCTTTCACAAACACCTTTACTCTTCTTAATCCAGCTTCGTGAGCTACAGCAGAGCAATTTTCAGCTGCCATCTGAGCAGCAAATGGAGTATTCTTTTTAGAACCTCTGAAACCCATTTTACCGGCAGAAGCCCAAGAGATAACCTCTCCGTTTTTATTTGTTAAAGAAATGATGATGTTATTGAAAGAAGCCTGAATATGAGCTTCACCAATAGCTTCAACTTTTACTTTTCTTTTCTTAACTACTTTAGTTTGTTTTGCCATAATTCCTAACGATTATTTACTAGCTTTTTTCTTGTTAGCAACAGTTTTTCTCTTTCCTTTACGGGTTCTAGAGTTGTTTTTCGTTCTCTGGCCTCTTAAAGGTAATCCAAGTCTGTGACGTATTCCTCGTTGGCATCCTATGTCCATTAATCTCTTAATGTTCAATTGCACTTCAGATCTTAATTCTCCTTCTACTTTTACGTTTTCAGAGATGTATGTTCTGATTGCAGCCAATTCATCGTCATTCCATTCGTTGACTTTCTTGTCTTCGCTGATACCGGCAGCTTTAAGGATTTCTGAAGCAGTGCTTCTTCCCACCCCGTAGATGTAAGTTAAACCGATAACGCCTCTTTTGTTTTTTGGTAAATCAATACCTGAAATTCTCGCCATAATTTAATTTTAGCCTTGTCTTTGTTTAAATTTTGGGTTCTTTTTGTTGATTACGAATAGTACACCTTTTCTGCGTACGATTTTGCAATCAGCGCTTCTTTTTTTAATTGATGCTCTTACTTTCATTTTGATAGTATTTATTTTTTAACAATAGCCAAATGGAACGGATGCTCCATTTGGCAGATTGTTTTTAATATCTAAATGTAATTCTCCCTTTTGTTAAATCATAGGGAGACATTTCCAATTTCACCTTATCACCAGGTAAAAGTTTAATATAATGCATTCGCATTTTACCAGAAATATGAGCGATGAGTACATGCCCATTTTCAAGCTCTACACGGAACTGGGCGTTTGAAAGTGCTTCCGTAATAACGCCGTCTTGTTCAATATGTTTTTGTTTCGCCATAAATTAATATCCAGTCGTTCTTGATAATTTAGACTGCATTAAGCCATCATAGTGATGGTTCAGCAGATAAGTATTAATCTGTTGAACGGTATCTAAAATTACTCCCACCATAATCAATAGTGATGTTCCCCCGAAAAATAGGGCAAACGCATCTGTCTGAACAAAGGTTCCATGCACAATTGCCGGAAGGATTGCAAAGATAGACAAAAATATTGCACCCGGCAAGGTAATTTTTGATAAAATATCATCTAAATAATCAGCCGTCTCTTTTCCGGGTCTTACTTTCGGTACTAAACCTCCGTTTCTCTTTAAATCATCAGCCATCTGGTTCACCGGAATTGTAATTGCAGTATAGAAAAACGAGAAGATAATAATTAATAGCGCAAACAATACATTGTACTGCCAGCTAAAAACATTCTTGAAACCTGCAAGAAAAGTATTGGACTCATCTACTTTCGTTAATAAACCAGGTACGAACATCAATGCCTGAGCAAAGATAATCGGCATTACACCGGCTGCATTAACTTTCAATGGAATCCACTGTCTCGCTCCCTGCATAAGATTTCTGTTTACACCTCCTCTTGCCTGAGCTCTGCTTACATACTGAATAGGGATTTTTCTAACAGCCACAGATAATACCACAGCTAAAAGAACAACCAACATCCAGAAAATTACTTCAATAAGGATCATGATAGATCCCATTCCACCTTTTCCGTTCTGCACTGCCATTTCCTGAACGAATGCTTCCGGTAATCTTGAAAGAATCCCCACCATAATAAGGATAGAGATACCGTTTCCGATACCTTTGTCGGTGATTTTTTCACCTAACCACATTGCGAATACTGAACCGGCAACCAAAATAACAATACTTGGCAACCAGAACATAATAGAATTTGGCTCTACATAATATGCAGATGAGAACTGAGCATACGGTAAAAACAACTGAGTGATCGATGTTAAATAAGAAGGGGCCTGTACAAGACAAACTCCGATTGTTAACCATCTTGTGATCTGGTTCAATGTATTTCTACCAGACTCTCCATCTTTCTGAAGCTTCTGAAGATAAGGAATAGCCATTCCCATCAACTGAACAATAATAGAAGCAGAAATATAAGGCATGATACCTAACGCCATTACGGAAGCGTGGCTGAAAGCTCCCCCCGTAAACGACGAAAGCAAGCCAAGGAGACCTGCTCCTTGCTTGTTACCGCCTTGATTTTTATAATGCTCTAAGAGATCCCCTACTTCCGCAAGGTTAATTGCAGGTAATGAGATATAAGATGCGAATCTATACACAAGGATAATTCCTAAAGTAAAGAGAATTTTATCTCTAAGTTCTTTAAGACTCCAAATATTTTTGAGGGTTTGTATAAATTCTTTCATTAGTGATTATTATAAGGTAATTGCTTTTCCACCTGCCTTAGCGATAAGCTCTTCAGCAGATTTAGTGAACTTGTCAGCAGAGATTGAAACCGCAGATTTCAATTCTCCTCTACCCATAATTTTCACTAATTCGTTTTTAGTAATTAAACCATTCTCAATCATAACTTCTCTTGTAATATCTCCTGTGATAGATTTATTTTCAATTAAAGTCTGGATTGTATCAAGGTTAACTCCTCTAAACTCTTTTCTGTTTACGTTTTTGAATCCGAATTTCGGTAATCTTCTTTGTAAAGGCATCTGACCTCCTTCAAAACCGATCTTCTGAGAATAACCGGCTCTTGCTTTCTGTCCTTTGTGACCTTTAGTAGCAGTACCTCCTTTTCCGCTGCCTTGTCCTCTACCAATTCTTTTTGAATTGAAAGTAGATCCTGCAGCTGGCTTTATGTTGTTTAAATTCATTTTAAAATTATTTTAAAAATTATTTTTGAACTTCAAGTAAGTGACTAACTGCAGCTATCATTCCTAAGATAGAAGGAGTAGCTTCGTGTTCTACAACTTGGTGAAGTTTCTTAAATCCTAATGCTTCAAGCGTTCTCTTTTGGGTTTTTGTTCTTCCAATAGCGCTTCTTACTTGCTTTACTTTGATTGTTGCCATTGTTTTATATATTAACCGTTAAACACTTTACTTAGAGAAACTCCTCTCATTCTAGCGATTTCTTCAGGTCTTCTGATATCCAATAACGCTTTGAAAGTAGCTTTCACCACGTTGTGAGGGTTAGAAGATCCTTTAGATTTTGAAAGGATATCGTGAATACCAGCAGACTCCAATACTGCTCTTACCGCACCTCCGGCGATAAGACCTGTACCGTGAGAAGCAGGTCTTAAGAAGATATCTGCACCTCCGTATCTAGCAGTAGTCTGGTGAGGAATTGTGTGGTTCATTACAGGAACTTTCACAAGGTTTTTCTTAGCGTCTTCCACTGCCTTAGCAATTGCAGAAGCAACCTCTTTAGATTTTCCTAATCCGTAACCGATAACTCCATCTTCGTTACCTACAACTACGATAGCAGAGAATCCGAAAGCTCTACCTCCTTTAGTTACTTTTGTTACTCTGTTAACAGCTACGAGACGATCTTTAAGTTCTAATCCTCCCGGTTTTACTCTTTCTATATTATCTAGTCCTAACATATTTTCCGAAATTTAATGATTAGAATTTAAGTCCACCTTCTCTCGCACCATCCGCTAGAGCTTTAATTCTCCCGTGATATACGAATCCGTTTCTATCAAATACAATATTTTCGATTCCTGCAGCGATAGCTTTAGCAGCAATAGCTTTACCTACAGCAGCAGAAACTTCAGTCTTAGTTCCGTTAGCGTCAACTCCTTTCTCTCTTGAAGAAGCAGAAGCCAAAGTTTTTCCACTGTTATCGTCGATTAACTGAGCGTAAATTTCCTTATTACTTTTGTATACAGATAATCTTGGCAATTCAGAAGATCCGGAGATTTTTCCTCTTACTCTTCTTTTGATTCTTATTCTTTTTTCTAATTTACTTAATGCCATAATACTTATAATTTATTAAGCAGATTTACCAGCTTTACGTCTAACAATTTCTCCTACGAATCTTACCCCTTTACCTTTGTATGGTTCAGGCTTTCTGAAAGAACGGATCTTTGCAGCTACCATCCCTAGAAGTTGGTTGTCGTGAGACGTTAAAGTAATAATTGGGTTTTTACCTTTTTCAGTCAATGTATCTACTTTTACTTCGTTTGGAAGTTCAAGCACGATACCGTGAGAGAATCCTAAAGCTAACTCAAGTTTTTGACCTGCATGAGAAGCTCTGTATCCTACCCCTACTAATTCCAGTTTCTTTTCGAAACCTGTGTTTACACCAACAATCATGTTGTTGATTAACGCTCTGTATAAACCGTGAAGCGCTTTGTGTTGTTTAGCATCAGATGGTCTGTTTACATTCAGTTCTCCATCTTTCTGTTCTATAGTAATTCCTGCTGTAAGCTCCTGAGAAAGTTCTCCTTTAGGACCTTTTACAGTTACCACACCATCTTTTTCAGTGATTGTAACTCCTGCTGGAACTGTTATAATTGCTTTACCAATTCTTGACATTTTCCTGTGATTAAAAATTAATAAACATAGCAGATTACTTCACCGCCTACTTTTTCTTCTCTAGCTTTCTTGTCAGTCATTACTCCTTTAGAAGTAGAGATGATAGAAATACCCAAACCGTTTAGTACTCTTGGAAGTTCTCCTGAACCTTTGTACTGTCTTAAACCTGGTCTAGAAGCTCTTTGAATAGACTTGATAGCTGGTTTGTTGGTTTGCTTATCGTACTTTAAAGCGATTTTAATCGTACCCTGAACAGCGCTATCTTCAAACTTGTAGTTTAAGATATACCCCTGATCGAATAAGATCTTAGTAATCTCCTTTTTGATTTTCGATGCAGGAATTTCCACCACTTTGTGGCCTGCGCTTTGTGCGTTCCTTACTCTTGTTAGGAAATCTGAAATTGGATCTGTTACCATTTTTCTTTTATAAATTATTGGTTAAAGAACAATCAGTATTGTAAGGACTTGAAGAGTAAAATATCAGACCTCAGAAATCTTGGTCTGATATTTTTATCTTTAGTATCCAGACAACTTAATTGTCCCGATTTTTAATTAGTAATTATTACCAACTAGCTTTTTTAACTCCCGGGATAAGACCGTTGTTTGCCATTTCTCTGAAAGTTACTCTGGAAATACCGAACGTTCTCATGTATCCTCTTGGTCTACCTGTTAGTTTACATCTGTTGTGTAATCTTACAGGAGAAGCATTTTTAGGCAATTTTTGAAGTCCTTCGTAATCACCAGCTTCTTTAAGAGCCTGTCTTTTAGCAGCGTATTTAGCAACTAGTGCTTCTCTTTTGCGCTCACGCGCTTTCATTGATTCTTTAGCCATTTCTTAGTTCTTTTTAAATGGTAAACCGAAGTGAGTTAATAATGCTTTTGCTTCTTTATCTGTTTTCGCAGTAGTAACGAAAGTGATGTCCATCCCCTGGATTTTTTTCACTTTGTCAATTACGATCTCAGGGAAGATGATCTGCTCAGTGATCCCTAAGTTGTAGTTTCCTCTACCGTCGAAACCATCAGCCTTGATTCCAGAGAAATCTCTGATTCTTGGCAAAGCAGAAGAAGTTAATCTGTCTAAGAACTCATACATTTTATTCGCTCTAAGAGTAACTTTAGCACCTACAGGCATTCCTTTTCTCAATTTGAAAGCAGCTTCGTCTTTCTTAGAGATCGTACCTACAGCCTTCTGACCAGTGATGTTCGTTAATTCTTCAACAGCATAATCGATGATTTTTTTGTCTGCTGTAGCATCTCCTAAACCTTGAGATAAAACAATTTTCTCTAATCTAGGTACCTGCATTACAGATTTGTATCCGAATTCTTCCATCATTGCAGGAACAATCGTTTCTTTATATGCTTTTTTGGGTCTTGCTATATATTCCATGTGTTATTTAAAATTATAAAGTTTCACCCGTTTTTTTGTTGATTCTTACTTTCTTATCTCCTTCGATTTTGTAACCTACTTTAATAGCTTTTCCGTCTTTTCCAACTAAAGCTACGTTTGAGATATGAATAGAAGCTTCTCTTTCAACGATTCCTCCTTGAGGATTTGAAGCTGAAGGCTTAACGTGTTTTTTAACGATATTAAGTCCTGCAACTACTACTCTTGGGTCTCTTCCTTCTTTTTTGATCACTTCAATAACTTCACCTGTACCACCTTTAAGACCTTTCTTACCTGTAGTTACGATTACGTTATCTCCTCTTTTTATTTTTAACTTTGACATTTTTTTACAATTTTAAATATTAAAGTACTTCAGGAGCTAATGAAATGATTTTCATATATTCTTTGTCTCTCAACTCACGAGCAACCGGTCCGAAAACACGGGTTCCTCTCATTTCTCCCGCTGCGTTTAGCAATACACAAGCATTGTCTTCGAATTTGATGTATGAACCATCTTTTCTTCTTACTGCTTTTTTAGTTCTTACTACTACAGCTTTAGATACCTGACCTTTTTTAGCGTTTCCTGATGGTGTAGAATCTTTGATAGTAACAACGATTTTATCACCAACTGAAGCATATCTTCTTCTGGTTCCTCCCAGAACTCTGATAACCAATACTTCTTTAGCACCTGTGTTATCAGCAACTTTTAATCTTGATTCTGTTTGTAACATTATTACTTAGCTTTTTCAATGATTCTTACTAATCTCCATCTCTTGTTCTTGCTCAAAGGTCTAGTTTCCTGGATTAAAACTGTATCTCCTTCTGCGCATTCGTTGTTCTCGTCGTGTGCAGTATATTTTTTCGTTTTTAATACGAATTTACCGTACATCGGGTGCTTTACTCTCGTAGTTTCACTAACAACAATAGTTTTTTCCATTTTATTGCTGGAAACCACTCCGATTCTTTCTTTTCTTAAATTTCTATCCATTTTAAAATGAAATTATTGTTTGTTAGTTAACTCAGTGTTTAGTCTAGCGATTGTTTTTCTCAAATCTCTGATTTGGATCGGGTTTTCAATTGGGCTGATCGCATGAGCCAATTTCAATTTAGAATATTGAGCTTTTGCTTCAGTTAATTGAGCTTGAATATCACCCGCGCTTAAATTTTTAATATCAGCTTTTTTCATTGTATTCAAAGATTAAAGAGGTTTAACAAAATCGTTAGCAACGATGAATTTAGTAACTACTGGTAATTTTTGTGCAGCAAGTCTTAAAGCTTCCTTAGCGATATCGTAAGGTACACCTCCGATTTCGAACATAATTTTACCTGGTTTTACTACAGCTACCCAATATTCCACAGCACCTTTACCTTTACCCATACGTACTTCCGCAGGTTTTTTAGTAATTGGCTTATCCGGGAAAATTTTAATCCATAGTTGTCCCTCTCTCTTCATATATCTTGTCGCAGCGATACGAGCAGCTTCAATTTGTCTTGCAGTGATCCAAGCACCTTCTGTCGCCTTGATTCCGAAAGTTCCATAAGCAAGTTGACTACCTCTCTGGGCATTCCCCTTCATTTTCATCTTATGAACTCTACGGAACTTGGTTCTTTTTGGTTGTAACATAATTTCTAAATTTTAGATTTTAGATTTTAGATTTTAGATTTTTTTTATTTTAAAAAAGTAACGGTAATTTAAAATTCAAAATTTCTAATCTAAAATTTTAATTATTATTGTTATTGTTGTTGTTTTTTCTAGGTCTTCTGTTGTCTCTGTCTCCTCCTCTGTTATCTCTTCTGTCTGACTGACCTCCTTTTTTCTGTTGTCCCACTAATGGAGAAAGTTCTCTTTTACCGTAAACTTCACCTTTCATGATCCAAACTTTTACTCCTAGTTTTCCGTACTGAGTAAGTGCTTCACCGATATGGTAATCGATATCTGCTCTGAAAGTAGACAATGGAATTCTTCCTTCTTTGAAAGATTCTGATCTTGCCATTTCAGCTCCGTTCAATCTACCAGAGATCTGAACTTTGATACCTTCTGCACCCATTCTCATTGTACCTGCCATCGCCATTTTAACAGCTCTTCTGTAAGAGATTCTGTTTTCAATCTGCTTAGCAATGCTGTCTGCAACTAATACTGCATCAAGCTCTGGTCTTTTGATTTCGAAGATGTTGATCTGAATATCCTTTTTAGTTAATTTTTTCAACTCTTCTTTCAGTTTATCAACTTCCTGACCTCCTTTACCGATGATAAGTCCCGGTCTAGCAGTAGTAATTGTAACTGTTACTAATTTTAATGTTCTTTCAATATAAATTCTTGAAATCCCACCTTTAGATAATCTAGCTTCAAGGTATCTTCTGATTTTGTAGTCTTCCGCGATTCTGTCTCCATAATCGTTTCCGCCAAACCAGTTAGAATCCCATCCTCTGATGATACCTAATCTGTTACCAATTGGATTTGTCTTCTGTCCCATACCTTGATTTAGTTTTCTTTATTACCTAAGATTAATGTAACGTGGTTAGATCTTTTTCTGATTCTGTACCCTCTACCTTGCGGAGCTGGTCTTAGTCTCTTCAATTGTCTTGCACTATCCACGAATATTTCTTTAACGATAAGGTTTGCTTCCTCGATGTCAGCCCCTTCGTTTTTCACTTGCCAGTTAGCAATTGCAGAAAGAAGTAATTTTTCTAATTTGTTAGAAGCTTCTTTCTTAGAATATTTAAGGATATAAAGAGCTTTATCTACTTGCTCTCCTCTAATGATATCAGCAACTAATCTCATTTTTCTCGGAGAAGATGGGCAGTTATTTAATGAAGCCTTAACAACATCTTTGTTAGCTTCTTTTCTTGCGATTGCGCTATCTTGTTTTCTTGATCCCATGATTATCTGCTTCCTTTGTTTTTGTTACCACCATGACCTCTGAAAGATCTTGTTGGAGAAAATTCGCCTAACTTGTGACCAACCATGTTTTCTGTAACATAAACAGGGATAAAAGATTTCCCGTTGTGTACAGCAATAGTTTGTCCTACGAAGTCCGGAGAGATCATAGATGCTCTAGACCAAGTTTTGATAACTGTCTTCTTACCAGACTCTATATTTGCCTGAACCTTCTTATCTAAAGTATGATGAATGAACGGTCCTTTCTTAAGTGATCTTGCCATAATTATTTTCTTTTAGATACGATGTAACGGTTAGACACTTTGTTTTTCTTTCTAGTTTTGTAACCTTTAGCCGGTTTACCGTTTCTAGATCTTGGGTGACCTCCAGAAGAACGTCCTTCACCACCTCCCATTGGGTGATCTACAGGGTTCATTACTACCGCTCTTGTTCTTGGTCTTCTACCTAACCATCTGCTTCTACCAGCTTTACCTGATACAGTTAATTGGTGATCAGAGTTGGAAACAGATCCAATCATTGCCATACATTCAGTAAGGATCATTCTGGATTCTCCTGAAGGCAATTTAATGATTGCATATTTCCCGTCTCTTGAAGTTAATTGCGCTGAAGAACCAGCACTTCTTGCTAAAATAGCACCTTGACCAGGCTTCATTTCAACACAAGAAATTACAGTACCCAATGGAATGTTTTTCAATTTCATTGCGTTACCTACATTTGGTTCTACGCTTTCACCTGAAACTACTTTTTGGTCTACTTTGATACCGTTTGGAGCGATGATGTATCTCTTCTCTCCGTCTGCGTACTCTAATAAAGCGATAAATGCAGTTCTGTTTGGATCGTATTCTACAGATTTTACAGTTGCTTCAACGTTTGCTTTGTTTCTTTTGAAGTCAATAATTCTGTATTTCTTTTTGTGTCCACCTCCGGTGTAACGCATGGTCATTTTACCTGTTTGGTTACGTCCACCTGACTTTTTAATACCAACTGTTAGAGATTTCTCTGGTTTGTTAGTAGTAATTTCCTCAAAATTGTTTACAATTCTGAATCTCTGTCCCGGGGTGATAGGTTTTAATTTTCTAACAGACATTACTATTATTTATAATTATAATTAATTTACAGCAAAAATATCGATAACCTCACCTTCAGCAAGTTTGATTACCGCTTTTTTCAATTTGTTTGTCTTTCCTACTTGAAGACCTTTTTTAGTGTATTTCGAAGAAACCTTCGGAGCATAAATCATTGTATTAACGTCTGCTACTTTTACACCATAAGCCGCTTCTACAGCTTTCTTAATCTGGATTTTATTCGCCTTAGTATCTACCAAGAAAGAATAAGAACCTCTTAAATCTGTAAGGTAATTAGCCTTTTCTGAGATAACTGGTTTAATGATAATAGACATGATTTATTTCTTTAAATTTTCCTGGAATTTTTCTACTGCACCTTCGAAGAATACGATCTCACCTGCGTTTACTAAATCGTAAGAACTCACTTCGTTGAAGTTCATTACTTTAGTCTTAGGTAAGTTTCTTGAAGATAAATACACATTCTTGTTAGCTTCAGGAAGAATGAACAAAGATTTTTTACCGTTTAATGTTAATGCATCTAATAAAGTAATAAAATCTTTAGTCTTAGGAGCTTCGAAGCTCATATCTTCTAAAACTTTAATGCTGTTGTCTCTCATTTTCTGAGATAAAACAGATTTCTTAGCTAATCTCTTAAGAGCTTTGTTCAATTTGAATCTGTAATCTCTTGGTTTTGGACCGAATACTCTACCTCCTCCTCTGAAAGTTGGAGATTTAATATCACCATATCTAGCAGAACCAGATCCTTTTTGCTTCTTAAGTTTTTTAGTAGAAGCTGTGATTTCGCTTCTTTCTTTTGCTTTATGAGTCCCTTGTCTTTGTGCTGCAAGGTACTGTTTAACTTCTAAGTAAACCGCGTGCTGATTTGGCTCAATTCCGAATACTGTTTCGTCTAGAGTTACTTTTCTTCCGGTCTCTTTTCCTGATGTATTTAATACTACTAGTTCCATTTTCTGATAATTACATAAGAATTTTTAGCTCCCGGAACAGCACCTTTTACTACTAAAAGATTTTGTTCTTGATCCACTTTTAATACCTGAAGGTTTTGTACAGTTACCTGCTTACCTCCCATTCTTCCAGCCATTCTCATCCCTTTGAATACTCTTGAAGGGTCAGATCCGGCACCGATAGAACCTGGAGCTCTAAGTCTGTTGTGCTGACCATGAGTTGCCTGCATTACACCTCCAAATCCGTGTCTTTTAACAACACCCTGGAAGCCTTTACCTTTTGAAGTACCTGTTACGTCTACGAATTCTCCTTCATTGAACAAGTCTACCTTTACTTCTTCTCCTACTTTTACTTCATCAACGAACTCTCTGTAGAACTCTACCAATTTAGCTTTAGGAGCAGAACCAGCCTTTTTGAAATGACCAGCTAACGCTTTACCAACGTTCTTCTCACTCTTGTCATCGAAACCTAATTGAACTGACTTATAACCGTCTTTTTCAATGGTTCTGACCTGTAAAACCGAGCATGGACCAGCCTGAATAACTGTACAAGGAATATTTTTCCCTGCTTCGTCAAACAAAGAAGTCATACCGATTTTTTTACCAATAATACCTGACATTGTTTATGTTATAATAAAATTTATCCTTTATTTATCACCATTTTTGGAGGTCTGAAGTAATTTCTACTTTTGAATATAGGCATACTACGCCCCTAAAATGAGTGTGCAAATTTATGAATATTTTTATAACTGACAAATATTTTCAGTAAAATATTTTGATTTTTAGTGATTTAGATAATTATGAGAAAACTTGAGCTAAATTTCACAGAATTTTTTTTTGAATTATGAAAAATTTAAAAATGAAATAATTTATTTAACAATAACACTGATTCCAATTTCTTCAAGCTTATTTTTATCCTCGTCTAAAATATCACCATCTGTAATCAGAAAATCAATTTTATCCAGATCCGCGATTTTTCCGAAACCTTTTTTATTCAGTTTGGAAGAATCTGCCAGAATCACTACTTTATCCGAACATTCAATCATCAGTTGATTAAGATGAGCTTCCGCAGCATTCGAAGTACTGATCCCGAAATCCATATCAATTCCGTCTACTCCAAGAAATAATTTATTGCACGAGAAATGTTTCAGAATCGTCTCAGAGATGGAACCTACAATAGAAGTCGAACTTTTTCTCACCTCTCCTCCCAATTGTATAATATTAATGTTCGGATTATTGCAAAGCTCGATCGCAACACGTAAAGAAGAAGTAAGAACTGTTAATGGGC
The DNA here is from genome assembly GCF_030518295.1 of Chryseobacterium urinae. NCBI lineage: Bacteria > Pseudomonadati > Bacteroidota > Flavobacteriia > Flavobacteriales > Weeksellaceae > Chryseobacterium > Chryseobacterium urinae. The sequence goes on from NZ_JAULSJ010000010.1 coordinate 76,502, forward strand.
CAAAATTTACCAGCATTCGTGCAAGATAATGCATCGTGGTTCCTGAAGCCAGAATAATACAGTCGTTCTCCTGAATCAGAGAAAGCGCACCTTTCGCAATATTCTTTTTAGCCTCTACATTGATATTTTCCTTTTCATCAACATTTTTTTCGTACGCATACCTCACCTGCTTACTTGCTCCTCCGTGATTCCGGAACAGCAATCCAAGACTTTCAAGATAATTAAGATCCTTTCGGATCGTAACCGACGAAACATTGAATTTCTCACAAAGATCCTGAACCAGAATATGATCTTTTTCGTCTAATTCCTTTAAAATATCATTATGCCTTGGAAGCAATTTCTCCATTATGTTTCGTTTTCTCAAAAATACCATTTTTATTTTGATTCGAAAAATTTCATTTATTTTCTTTTTGGTTTCGTTTTTAATTTATAACTTTGAAAACGAAACATAACGAAATATTATGAAACGAAACGAAGAACTCAGCAAATTATCCACCGTTAAAGAATGGGACTTTATCATCATTGGCGGAGGAGCGAGTGGATTAGGTTCGGCACTGGACGCAACGAGCAGAGGATTTAAAACGTTACTGTTAGAATCTCACGATTTTGCAAAAGCAACTTCCAGCAGAAGTACAAAACTGGTACACGGCGGCGTAAGATATTTAGCACAAGGAGATATAGGCTTGGTAAAAGAAGCTTTAAAAGAAAGAGGTTTACTGGCAAAAAATGCAGCACACGTTGTAAAAAACCAGTCTTTTATTATTCCAAATTACACTTGGTGGGAAGGAATTTATTATAAAATAGGACTTTCCATTTACGATTTTCTAGCCGGGAAATTAAGTTTGGGTAGAACGAAATACATCAGCAAATCAAAAACCGTAGAGAAACTTCCGACCATCGAACAAAAAGGTCTGGCAAGCGGAGTGGTTTACCAGGACGGGCAGTTTGATGATGCAAGACTGGCGATCAACTTAACACAGACCATTATCGAAAAAGGCGGAACAGCGGTTAATTACGTAAAAGTGATTAATCTGATGAAAAATGATTCCAATAAGATCATCGGTGTTGTTGCGGAAGATCAGTTTACAAAACAGCAATTCGAAATCAAAGCGAAAGTTGTTATTAATGCAACCGGAGTTTTCACGAATGATATCTTAAATATGAACAACCCGAAACACGGAAAATTCGTCGTTCCAAGTCAGGGAATCCATTTGGTTCTGGATAAATCGTTTCTGAAAAGTGATGATGCAATCATGATTCCTAAAACTTCAGACGGAAGAGTTCTATTTGTCGTTCCGTGGCACGACAGAGCTTTGGTAGGAACAACAGATACTTTACTGGAAAACGAAAGTTTTGAGCCAAGAGCTTTGGAAGATGAGATTAAATTTGTCCTGAATACCGCAAGACAATATTTAGCAAAGAAACCAACCCGTGAAGACGTAAAATCTGTTTTCGCAGGACTCAGACCTCTCGCAGCTCCGAAAGACGGCAGCAAAAGCACAAAAGAAGTTTCCAGAAGTCATAAAGTCGTTACTTCAGACACGGGACTCATCTCCATTATCGGAGGAAAATGGACGACATACCGTAAAATGGCGGAAGACACGATTGATGAAGCCATGAAAGTTCATAACCTCGGAATAACCACTTCCAAAACAGAACATCTTTCGATTCATGGAAATGTGAAACCCGAAACGGTAAACAGAACCCATCATTTATATGTTTACGGAGCCGATATTCCGGAAATAAAAAAACTACAGCAGAACAATCCTGAATTATCAGAAAAAATACATCCTGATCATCCCTTCACCATGGCAGAAGCAGTCTGGGCAATACGAAGCGAAATGGCACAAACCATTGAGGATATTTTAGCACGAAGAGTACGGCTTTTATTTTTAGATGCAAGAGCAGCAATCGACAGCGCGCACAAGATTGCACAGATCATCGCAAAAGAAAACGGGCATTCTGCGGAATGGGCAGATGAACAGGAAAGAGAATTTATCGAATTGGCGAAAGGATATTTACTGACTCCTTATTCTCCAAGATCCATTTAACCTTAATTTACGATCACAGCATGAGTGAAAAGTTGATTCTCGCTCTGGACCAAGGTACGACTTCGTCGAGAGCCATTTTATTCAATCACAGCGGAGAAATTGAATTTGTTTCTCAGAAAAGTTTTGAACAGATCTTTCCTACACCGGGCTGGGTAGAACACGATCCCAATGAAATCTGGTCTTCACAGGTTTCCGTAGCGGCGGAAGTCATTGCCAAAGCAGGAATTTCCGGTCGGGAAATTGCCGCCATCGGAATCACCAATCAGCGTGAAACCACCGTTGTATGGGATAAAGAAACCGGAGAACCTGTGTATAATGCCATTGTATGGCAGGACAGAAGAACGTCCAAATATTGTGACGAATTAAAAGAAAAGGGACATACTGAAACCATCAAAGAAAAAACAGGTCTTGTACTGGATGCTTATTTTTCAGCAACAAAACTGAAATGGATTTTAGACAATGTAGAAGGCACAAGAGAAAAAGCAGAAGCCGGAAAATTATGTTTCGGAACAGTAGACACTTTCCTTGTCTGGAAACTTACGCGCGGAAAAATGTTCATCACCGATGTTTCGAATGCAAGCAGAACCATGCTTTTGAATATTCATACTTTAGAATGGGACGATGATTTACTGGAACTCTTCAACATTCCAAGAGCGATTTTACCTGAGGTGAAACAAAGCAGCGAAATCTACGGAGAAACAGCCACTACATTATTCTCCACAAAGATTCCGATTGCAGGGATTGCGGGAGATCAACAGGCTGCATTATTCGGACAGATGTGTACGACTCCGGGAATGGTAAAAAATACGTATGGAACTGGCTGTTTCCTTTTAATGAATACAGGAACAGAAGCCGTTTTATCTAAAAACAATTTACTGACGACCGTTGCATGGAAAATTAATGGAGAAGTGAATTACGCTTTGGAAGGAAGTGTTTTTGTAGGAGGTGCAGCGATTCAGTGGCTGAGAGACGGTTTAAAATTAATCCGTTCCGCAGAGGAAGTAAATACTTTGGCACAATCGGTTGAAGATAATGGCGGTGTGTATTTTGTTCCTGCATTAACGGGTTTAGGCGCTCCTCACTGGGATCAGTATGCCCGCGGAAATATCGTTGGCGTAACCCGCGGAACCACAAACGGGCATATCGCAAGAGCAACTTTGGAAGGTATTGCTTTTCAGGTGTATGATATTGTAAAAGCAATGGAAGCTGATTCCGGAACGGAAAGTCTTGAATTAAGAGTAGATGGCGGAGCTTCTGCAAGCGATTTGCTGATGCAGATTCAGTCGGATTTATTCGGATTTAAAATTACAAGACCAAAAACACTGGAAACAACCGCTCTGGGAGCGGCTTATCTTGCCGGACTTGCTGTCGGATACTGGAAAAATATTGATGAAATACAGTCTCAATGGATCATTGATAAAGATTTCCATCCGCAACTGGAAAAAGAAAAAGTGGAAAAGATGGTAAAAACCTGGACAAAAGCAGTACAGCGTTCTCAAAACTGGATCGAAGATTAACCTTTTAAAATAAAACTATGACTCCATTTACAGCAGAAATAATCGGCACAATGCTGATGATCCTTTTAGGAAACGGCGTAGTTGCCAATGTTGTTTTGAAAGGCACAAAAGGAAACAACTCCGGCTGGATTGTAATTACCACCGCTTGGGCTCTGGCAGTTTTTGTGGGGGTAACCGTCGCAGGACCTGTCAGCGGAGCACACCTGAATCCCGCAGTGACTTTAGGTCTGGCTTTCGCAGGAAAATTTTCATGGGATCTGGTTCCTACCTATATTGCCGGAGAAATGATCGGGGCAATGTTGGGTGCGTCTCTGGTCTGGATATTCAATAAAGATCATTTTGCCATTACGGAAGACGAAGGGGCAAAACTTGCATGTTTCAGTACAGGACCTGCCATCAGAAAACCTGTTTCCAATTTAATCAGTGAAATGATCGGAACTTTCGTTTTGGTATTCGTGATTTTTCATTTTGCAGATCCAAGCATGACTTTAAATAATGATCCGAACGCAAAAATAGGATTAGGAAGTGTAGGAGCTTTACCAGTCACTTTATTGGTCTGGGCAATTGGTCTTTCTTTGGGAGGAACCACAGGCTACGCTATTAATCCGGCAAGAGATCTCGGACCAAGAATTATGCACGCTCTTCTTCCGGTAAAAGGAAGCAGTGACTGGAGTTATGCATGGATTCCCATTGCAGGACCAATCATTGGAGCTGCTCTTGCTGCGTTACTTCACGGAATACTGAGCTAACAACACCTTTTTTTATGAAAAAACTAATCTATTTATGCCTGATTTTATCAGGTACAGGGAATCTTTTTGCCCAAGAAAACACAGAAACAAAGGAAGAAAGCAGACTGGATTTTACCGCAAACATTCAGAATAACCATCTTTGGAGAGGTTTAATAATTACCGATAAACCAGTCGTTATGGGAAATCTTTCCTACGCTCTGGATAAAGAAAAAAAATGGAAGGTCGGGATTTGGGGCGCATCTGCTTTAACGGACGACAAAGACAATACGCATTATAAAGAAATCAATTACTATGTACAATTTTCCAACGGAAGATTTTATATTGGATTGTGGGATTTATTTAATTCAAGAAATATAAACACTGCGGTGGCTTCGGAAGATATTTTTAATTATTCCAACAGGAGAACAGCGCATATTATCGATTTAAGAACGAATTATACATTTGGTGCTTCTTTTCCTTTAAATATTGAAGCAGACATTATGCTGTATGGAGGAGCTAATGCGGGAGAAGTGGTTCTGGAATCTGACGGAACGTATAAAAAGAATAAATATTCAACATATATTCAGGCGAGTTATCCTGTCATTAAAGATAAAAAAGTAAATCTGGACGCGTTTGTAGGAGCCGGATTTGCGTTAAATGATAAAAGATTTCTTTACGGAAACGGAGAAAACAGTTTTGATATTGTAAATGTAGGCGTGAAGGCAGGTAAAACGGTAAAAATCACAGATCATTACAGCCTGCCTGTTTCCATGATGGCAATGTGGAATCCTTCCAATAAGTTCGCAAGAATTCAATTAGCTGCAACGGTATTTTAAAAATTAATTGTTAGTGATGTACAAACCATCTCTTTTTGAGGTGGTTTTTTGCTTTTATTAAAAAAATTTTGTTTTTCGAAAATAAGTGAAATGCCTTTGCTTATCTAAATCTACGGTGTTAATAATTTCAATTTCTTTGTCTTTCTTTGCGTTTAGTTTCATCGCTAAGTTAAACAAAGAGTAAAATTAAACTTTACAAAATCTTGTATAAAAGTAATTACCGTGATTTTACGGTGTAATTTTTGATAGGATATTTTTAATTTTGGGAAAAATTCACTTGTGAAAAAACTTTTATTTCTACTCACACTTCTTTTAGGCTTCCTGTCATTTGCACAGTCGAAAGTTCCGTTTTTCGGGAAAAGAGATTTTATCATAGAAAACGGAGCTAACGGATCAGGAACGCCCAGTTATTATATTAACATCAAAGATAACGGCGATGTCTATTTCGGTTTTATACAGATCAATCAGGCAGACGGAACGGAAAACAAAGAAGAGATCAATGCCGGAAAATATAACCCGAAAGTAATGAAGGTTTATTTCAAAACTTATAATGAAACATTTTACGTGAAATTCGATAAAGAAAAAATTTATCTGACCGATGAAAACGGAAAAGTGAAAAGATCCGATGATTGCTGTCCTGTTTCTGAAATGGAAAAAACAAATTGCGAATGCTCAGGAATATTATACCAATGATGAAAGCTTCTCAACTTCTGTTAATTTTATTTCTCGTTATTTCCTGTGGTAAAAAACAGTCTCATCCGTACACTTTTTATTACTGGAAAACCCGTTTGGCTTTAGACAAAACAGAGAAAGACGTTTTACAAAAAGCAACCGATCCTTATTTATATACGCGTTTTTTTGATGTTGATAAATTGGACGGGAAGTTTCAGCCTGTCGGAGTTATTACAAAGGATCAGAGTTTCAGTACCGACAAAACTGTTGTTCCAACTGTTTTCATCACGAACCGGACTTTTCTCAACATTACCAATGAGGAAATACAGTTTCTTGCAGCAAGCATTAATGATTTAATTAAAAAGAAGACTTCAGAATATCAGTTGAAGACCGGCAATAAAATACAAATTGACTGCGACTGGACTGCAGGAACCCGCGGTGATTATTTTAAATTTCTGAAAAAATTAAAGGAAGTTTCTAAAAAATCGGTAACCTGTACACTTCGTCTTCATCAGGTAAAAGATAAAAATATCATGGGAGTTCCACCGGTTGATAAGGTTTTTCTCATGTGCTACTCCACTTCTTCACCACTGGAAAATTCTGATAAAAATTCTATTTTGGATGTGAGTACACTCAAAAATTACCTTTCTAAGCTGGAAGATTATCCTGTTAAAAAGATTGAGGTTGCCTTACCAATTTATTCGTGGGGAATTGTCACCAATCATTTGGGAAAACATAAACTGATTAATGCTTTATCTGAAAAGGATCTTAAAAACCCCGATTTTAAAAGGATATCCGACACAGAAATTGAAATACAGAAGGACGGATTTTATTTCGGAAGTTATCTGAACAAAGGTTTCAGAATTAAAATTGAAGAAATTTCAGATGAGCAGCTTCAGGAAGTTATCCGTTTTCTGGAGAAAAAAATAAACAACTTTACTATGATTTATTATCAGCTAGACAGTAAATTTGTTACAGGTCAGAACTTTAGCTTGTAAATTCAATTAAAATTCTGCGTAAATTGCATTATGCTTAAAAAGATAACTCTTACAGATTTTTAAACGAAACGGCGTAAGATTTATTTCAACTAAACATACATTCATTAAAATTATAAACTTAAAAAAACACCATTAACAAAATGAAAAAGTATTTTCTTTCGCTTGCGGTTCTATCGCTTTTTTACAGTAAAACTGAAGCATGCGCATGGTCTGATCCGGATTATGAATATTTCAATCTGTTTACGCAGAGTATCATCAAGGATAAATCTTACCTGCCTTTTCTTCACAGCTATTCCACCAGATTTTATACTGATTTTAAACAGTCCCAGATTCCTAATGAAAATGTGGATGCCTGGAAAAAATTCTTTAATAATCAACTAACTTTTGCGGAGACAGATTATCTGGTGAATAAAATGAACATCAATGATCTGAATGCTCTGAAAAATGGCAGCACGAACAATCAGCTTCTTACGAAACTCGGATTTGGTTTCTATTCTAAATATAAGGAAGCGATTGATTATCTTATTGAGGCAAAATATCTTGAACCGTACATGAAAATCAACTATGTTGAAAGTCCGGATTCTTTTTATTACCGTGAAAGCGAAAGTTCCCAAAATGCAACAAATCTTGATTACAATAAAACCATCACGGCATTAACCTCTCTTTACAATGCGGCAAAAAATCCTGAAATCAAACAGCGTTACGGATATCAGTTGGTGCGTTTCAACCATTACACAAGAAATTACGAAGCAGCGGTTGAAGCTTTCAAGAATTATGTTGAACCCATAAAATTAAGAGGAGCAACCTATTTTATGGCTCTCGATCAATTGGCGGGCGCACAACGCGGACTGGATCTGAAAAGTGATGCCAACTGGAATTTCTTTCAGGTTTTTATGAACAGTAAAAGCCGCAAAGAATCTGCCTTCGTGTCTATGAAACTTTCGGACACTGCTTCTTTTAATAATATTATGAAAAGAGCGGGAACAAATGAAGAAAAAAACATGGCTTATTTTCTTTTAGGCTATGAGGATTTCAACAATCCGATTCCGATCATGGAAAAAATGTTTGAAATAGATCCTGATTCTGAAATTCTGAAAGTGATGGCGGTGAGAAGCATCAATGAACTGGAAAGAAACTATCTTCCGATTTATTATTACACCAACAATAATGAAAAAACTGCGGTAAAAGTTTCTGCAAACACTACAGCGGATCAGCCAAAAACTGAAGTTGCGGAAGCTCCAAAAGAGGAAAAAATATCGTTCTGGCAGAAAATCGTGCGCTTTTTTAAGAAGTTATTCGGAGTTAAAGATAAAACGAGTACTGAAATGAAAGCAGATCAAAGCGATGATGAATTGCTGGACAACCCGAACAGAATTCCGGTTTTCAACAAGAATAATTATTACTATGACGATCAGACGAAAGATTTCTTAGATGATCTGGAAAAATTCACAAGCAAAACAAAAGAAAAATCTAAGGACGAATACTGGCAGATTGCAGATGCTTATCTGAAGTTCCTTAAGAAAGATTATAAAGCCAGTACGGAGATCTTATCAGACATTCAAACCAGCAATCCCGAATATCAGGAACAGATTAAAAGAATGAAAGTTCTGAATGACATTGTTTCCCAGCCTAAAATTGATGCGGATTTCGAAGATCATTTAATGAAAGATTATGCTGAATATTTTGTGGATAAACCGGAAGAGCCTAAAAAAGACAGTACGGAAACAGAATATGATTATTATGGTGAGGCTCCTTCTACAAAAGATTTCCTGAAAGATGTTCTTGCCAACCGATATTTCCTGCAGGGTGAAGACGGAAAATCTTTCCTGATGAGCAATACGCTTTCTGATCTTCAGTACAATCCCAACTCCAGTCTGGTAAAAAGTGTGGAAGATTTTTACAGAAAGCCGAACAAAACGAAATTCGAGGAACAGATTATTGCTAAAAATATTGATGATGTAGGAAATATCGATGCCTTTTTTGCCGTTATTTATGGTGACAGAGCCATGAGACAGGCAGATTTTGAGAAGGCTAAATCATACTACACAAAAGCTCAGAATTTCACAGGAATTCCTAGAATCAATTATGACTGGGACGGGAATTCTCAGAAAAAAACGCCTCATCAATACGGAGCTTCAGAATACAATGGTTTCCGAAGTATTTCGGATCTTGTTTTCGGGCATAATGTTTGGGAAAGTTATCAGAGTGCGCCAGAAGAAAGTATGGTGAAGGAAGATTTTTCTCAGTTTTCTTTCATTAAACCTATGATGAATAAACTTGAATTGGCAGATGCTTTAATTCAGCTTAAAAAAATAGGAAGCGGTAAGGACGAAAGATCAACAAAAGCCAATCAGCTCATTGGAAATCTTCTTTACAATACTTCTTCTTTGGGATATTACAGACAGTTATTTGTGATGGATGTTGACAATACGAATGGCGGAAAATATAATTTCTGGAGCACCGACAGTGAAACGCCGTATCAGTACTACTACAAGAACTTTACAAATACTACTTTTATTGAACCTGATAATTTTGATCTGGCAATTAATTATTATAAAAAAGCATTGAATACATCAACGGATAAAGAACAGAAAGCAAGAATTCTGTTTCAGATGGCAAGTGCGGAACAGGGGAAATATTATCAGTATGAAACTAAAAATCCTTCGAACGTAGACTACTCGGATCCAAAATGGAGCGAGAAAACGGATGCTTTCCAAAAGCAGTTAGATCAGATTAAAAATCAGAAATACAGAACGTATTTTGCCATGCTGAAAACGCAATATGCAGATACGGAGACTGCCAGAAATTTAATGGGAAGCTGTTCTTATTTCGGGTATTTTATGAAATAGTATTCAATAAAAAAAGGAATCAGATCGATTCCTTTTTTTTATTTTCTTTTTGCTGTTGCAACCACTCTTCATGTTTTTTTCGGAAAGCATCATGCTTCCGATCCTGATTTCTTTTGGCAGCATCAATAGAATGTGAAGAATGGATATCTTCATCTTCTTCTGCAAAATCTGCCAGTTTTTCATAGTAACAATGGAGCTGATCGAGTTCTTTCTCCGTTAGATCTTCAATATCCACAATTCTGTTGCTGGCTTTTTCATTCGCGGCGATCAGTTCATTTAATTTGATCTGAATGGCTTTCGAGTCTTTATTCTGTGCCTTCTGAATTAAAAATACCATCAGGAATGTGATGATGGTTGTTCCGGTATTAATTACGAGCTGCCATGTTTCGGAGTACTTAAAAATCGGTCCTGAAGCACCCCAGATAATAACGATTAAGGTTGCTCCGATGAAGGCGTAGGAACTTCCTGTAAATTTTGTTGCCCAGTCTGAAAATTTTTCGAAAAAACTTTTGTCTGAAGTTGCCATTTTTCTTGATATTAATACTTTTTAAACATCAAAAACTCCGCCGAAAAAACTGCGTTTAAAGATAAGTTAAAAGGGCATGAGTTTTATTTATATTGTATGGCTTGTTTCCAAAAACAAAATATGACAATACATAAAAAAATCCGCTCCCCGAAAGGAACGGATTTTATATAATCATTGCAAAGTATGCAATTATCACACTTTAATTTCAACATCTACACCTGAAGGAAGTTCTAACTTCATTAGAGCATCAACAGTTTTAGAAGAAGAAGAGTAGATATCCATCAATCTCTTGTGAGCTGATAACTGGAACTGCTCTCTTGCTTTCTTGTTTACGTGTGGAGATCTCAACACTGTGAAGATTCTCTTGTTGGTTGGCAATGGAATTGGTCCGTTTACAACAGCACCAGTAGCCTTTACCGTTTTTACGATTTTCTCTGCAGATTTATCTACCAAGTTGTAATCGTAAGATTTAAGTTTTATTCTGATTCTTTGTGACATTTTAATCTAATTTAATATTAACCTTTAGCCTTAGCGATTACTTCTTCAGCAACGTTTGTAGGAGCAGCTTCGTATTTCTCGAATTCCATAGAAGATGTTGCTCTACCTGAAGATAACGTTCTAAGAGAAGTTACATAACCAAACATTTCAGATAGTGGAACGAAAGCTTTGATAACTTTAGCGTTGTTTCTGTCGTCCATACCGTTTACAGTACCTCTTCTTCTGTTAAGGTCACCTACGATATCACCCATGTACTCTTCAGGAGTTACTACTTCAAGCTTCATGATTGGTTCCATGATAACCGCTTTAGCAGCTCTACCAGATTCTTTGAAACCTAGCTTCGCAGCCAATTCGAAAGATAACTGATCCGAGTCAACCTGGTGGTAAGATCCATCTTTCAATGTAATCTTCATAGATTCTACCTCAAATCCAGCTAAAGGACCGTTCTTCATTGCTTCTCTGAATCCTTTTTCAACTGAAGGAACAAATTCCTTAGGAATGTTACCTCCTTTAATTTCGTTGATGAATTCAAGACCTGTTTTACCTTCGTCTGCAGGACCGATTTCGAATACGATATCCGCGAATTTACCTCTACCTCCAGACTGTTTTTTGTAAACTTCTCTGTGGTTAGCTTTTTGTGTAAGAGCTTCTTTGTATTCTACTTGCGGCTGACCTTGGTTAACCTCTACTTTGAACTCTCTTCTCATACGGTCTACGATGATATCCAAGTGAAGCTCACCCATACCTGAGATAATAGTTTGTCCTGAAGCCTCGTCTGTCTTAACCTGGAATGTTGGATCTTCTTCAGCTAATTTAGCTAAAGCGTTACCCATTTTATCCTGGTCAGCTTTCGTTTTAGGCTCAACAGCGATACCGATTACCGGATCTGGGAAGATCATTGATTCAAGAACGATTGGGTTCTTTTCATCAGATAATGTATCTCCTGTTTTAATATCTTTAAATCCTACAGCAGCACCAATATCTCCAGCCTCGATATACTCAACCGGATTTTGCTTGTTTGCGTGCATCTGATAGATTCTTGAGATTCTTTCCTTGTTACCAGATCTTGTGTTTAGTACATAAGAACCAGCATCCAATCTTCCTGAATAAGCTCTGAAGAATGCTAATCTACCTACGAACGGGTCAGTAGCAATTTTGAAAGCTAATGCAGCGAAAGGCTCCTCAACAGATGGTTTTCTTTCGATATCAGCGTCAGTTCTTGGATCTGTTCCTTTGATATTGTCCTTATCCAATGGAGAAGGAAGATATTTACAAACAGCATCAAGCATGAACTGTACTCCTTTGTTTTTGAAAGAAGATCCACAAGTCATTGGAATGATAGAAAGATCGATAGTCGCTTTTCTTAATGCTTCGTTGATTTCCTCTTCAGAAATTGAATCAGGATCTTCGAAGAATTTCTCCATCAAAGTCTCATCATAATCCGCTACAGCTTCTACTAATTTCTCTCTATATTCAAGAACTTCATCCTTCATGTCTTCAGGAATCGGAACTACTTCATAAGTAGCACCTTGTCCTGCTTCATCCCAGATGATCGCTCTGTTCTTAATTAAGTCTACAACCCCTTTGAAATCTTCTTCAGCACCGATTGGTAAAACGATTGGAACTGCATTAGATCCTAACATTTCTTTTACTTGTTTTACAACGTTCAAGAAGTCAGCACCCTGTCTGTCCATTTTGTTTACGAATCCCATTCTCGCAACTTTGTAGTTGTCAGCCAATCTCCAGTTTGTTTCAGACTGAGGCTCTACTCCATCTACTGCAGAGAATAAGAATACCAAACCGTCCAATACTCTCAAAGATCTGTTTACTTCTACAGTGAAGTCAACGTGTCCCGGTGTATCGATAATGTTGAAGTGGTAAGGTTTTGTTTCAGGTAATTTCTTACCTTGATCTGTTGGGAAATTCCAGTTACAAGTAGTTGCAGCAGAAGTAATCGTAATACCTCTTTCTGCTTCCTGTTCCATCCAGTCCATTGTAGAAGCACCATCGTGAACCTCTCCAATTTTGTGGTTTACACCTGTATAGAATAAAATCCTTTCTGTAGTGGTAGTCTTACCTGCATCAATGTGAGCAGCAATACCAATATTTCTTGTAAATTTAAGATCTCTTCCCATTTCAGATTAGAATTTGAAGTGTGAGAAAGCTTTGTTTGCTTCCGCCATTTTGTGAGTATCTGTTTTCTTTTTGAAAGCAGCACCTTCTTCTCTTGAAGCAGCTACTACCTCATTAGCTAATTTTAAAGCCATAGACTTATCATTTCTCTTTTTAGAGTAGCTAATTAACCATTTCATTGCCATAGAAATTTTTCTATCTGCTCTGATTGGCATTGGGATCTGGAAGTTAGCTCCACCTACTCTTCTAGAACGTACTTCTACGTGAGGCATAACATTTGTTAATGCATCTTTCCAGATTTCAAGGGCTGTTTTTTCAGAATCTCCTTTTTTAGTTTCTACGATATCCAACGCATCATAGAAAATTTTGAATGCGATTGACTTCTTACCGTCAAGCATTAAATTGTTTACGAATCTCGTTACCAACTGATCATTAAATTTTGGATCTGGTAACAACGGTCTTTTTTTCGCTTTCGTCTTTCTCATTGTTTCTGTACCTTATTTAATGATTATTTTTTCTTTCCTTTTGCTGGTGCAGCTGGTGCCTGACCTGGTTTAGGTCTCTTAGCTCCGTACTTCGATCTTCTCTGCGTTCTTCCATTTACACCTGCAGTGTCTAATGCACCTCTTACGATGTGGTAACGTACTCCCGGTAGGTCTTTCACCCTTCCGCCTCTAACCAATACTATCGAGTGCTCCTGAAGATTGTGTCCTTCGCCCGGGATATAGGCATTCACTTCTTTACCGTTAGAAAGTCTTACCCTTGCAACTTTTCTTAGTGCAGAGTTAGGTTTCTTAGGTGTAGTAGTATATACTCTCGTACATACACCACGTCTTTGTGGACAAGAATCTAGGGCAGCCGATTTGCTCTTCTTGGCAAGCGTGGCTCTTCCTTTTCTTACTAATTGTTGAATAGTAGGCATTTAATTGCTTTTTATTTTAGGGTGCAAAAATAGTAATATTTTTTTAATTAACAAGCAGTTATATAGAAATAATATTTTTATTTAAAATTTAATTAACAGATACTTACGGTTTAATCCACGATTGTGACTTGTACGTTTCGGTTCCACTTAAAATTCCTTACATTCTATTTAAGTTTATTAAGATTATTTTTATTAATTGAAATGGATATTGTTAAAATAAGTAGCATCGACTACAATTTTTGATTTAATATATAATATGTATACAGAAGAACTTCATGAAACTGATGTTGCAAATTAGAATGCAAAGATTATTATATTTAAATTCATTCTAAAAATATCAAAGATAAGTATCATCAATCACGAAACCGCATTTTCGGCACAATATTTACTTAATATTGTTACAGAAAAATAAACTACAATAGAGATATGAAAAACGCCAACATTATCGGTCTTAAAGAAACCGACTGCAAAAAGATTTCAGAAAAATTAAATATTCTTTTAGCTAACTATTCTGTATTTTATCAGAATACAAGAGGCTCTCACTGGAACATTAAAGGAGATCAGTTCTTTACCCTTCACCCAAAATTTGAAGAGCTTTATAATAGTCTTGTTTTAAAGATTGATGAAATTGCAGAAAGAATTTTAACATTGGGTGCTACACCGGCTCACAATTATTCAGATTACCTGAAAGTATCAACCATAAAAGAAAGCGTGGAAGTAAGCGATGCTACAAAAAGTGTTGAAAACATTTTAAATTCATTTAAAGTGGTAATTGATCTTCAGAGAGAACTTTTGGATATGACGGAAAAAGCAGGAGATGAAGGAACCAACTCGCAAATGAGCGATTATATTACAGAACAGGAAAAAGAAGTTTGGATGTACAACTCCTATCTTGGAAAGTAAAGAAAGAAAAAATATCCGGAAAATTTAAAAAAATCACCTTACATTTAGGTGATTTTATTTTTAATAACTATATTCGCGTACAAATTACACAATTATGCACAACGTACGATTAAACTCTATCCTAGATAACGACTTTTATAAAATAACGATGCAGAATGCGGTAGTAAAATTATTCCCAAGTTCTGTGGTAAAATATGAATTCATTAACCGTGGAAAACATCAGTTTCCTGAAGGTTTCGATATTGCCTTAAGAGAAGCGGTTAATAAAATGGCAGAACTTAAGCTGACAAAAGACGAAAAAAAGTTCATGGCAAGAACCTGCCCTTATATTGATCTTCCCTATCTTGATTTCCTTGAAGGTTATCATTATGATCCTTCCGAAGTTAAAATTCATCAGGAAGGAAACGATCTTTCCGTAACCGTTGAGGGATTATGGTACCGAACGATACTTTGGGAAGTCCCATTATTAGCTCTTATCAGCGAGCTTCACTACGAAATGAACCACATGGAAAGAGACTCTAATGAAGTGGTGATGAACAAAACATTGGAAAAAGCTGAAACACTGGCAAAACTGGGCGTTAATTTCGCAGAATTCGGAACCCGCAGAAGACACTCTCATAAAGTTCAGAATCTGGTTATGGAAGCTTTAACACAAAAGAAAGACTCTACATTCATCGGTTCTTCTAATGTACATTTCGCCATGAAATACGGTGTAAAACCTATCGGAACCCATGCTCATGAATGGTTTATGTTCCACGCAGCAGAATACGGTTTTAAAATGGCAAACGAACTGGCTCTGGAACATTGGGTGGATGTTTACCGTGGAGATTTGGGAGTTGCGCTTTCAGACACCTACACAACAGATGTTTTCTTTCAGCAGTTTGATAAAAAGTTTGCGAAACTCTTCGACGGTGTTCGTCACGACAGCGGCGATCCTCTGGAATTTGCAGATAAAACCATTGCCCATTATGAAAGACACGGCATTAATCCGCTATTTAAATACATTATTTTTTCAGACGGTTTAAATCTTGAAAAAGTAGAAGAAATCACCAATTACTGCAAAGGAAAAATCGGAGTTTCTTTCGGAATCGGAACTAATCTTACCAACGATGTCGGCTTAAAGCCAATGAATATTGTCATGAAACTTATCGGCGTTCAGGCTCCGAACAAAGAATGGATTCCAACCGTAAAATTATCCGATGAACATGGAAAATATACCGGAGATCCTAAAATGATTGAACTGGCGAAGGAATTTTTAAGAATAAAAGAGTAAAATAATTATGAAGAATTATTTTAGTTTTTAATTAAAAAAACGGAACGCTTCCAATAAATATAAAAAGACGATTTCTAATCATAGTCTTAATGAGAAAACTATCTTTCGTTTTATTGTTACTATCATTAATCAACTGCAAGAATAAATCTTCCGTATTTGAAGTAAAAATAAATCATGTTTCAAAAAATATTATTAATGAACTTAAGCATTTAAAAGAAGAGGAAACCAACTTTTCCGGATTACTTTATAAAGATGAAAAATACGAAGTGCGGAAAAGCTGCTCCGGTGAATGGGGAGGAACTGTTTATTTTAAAAACAGACAAAACAATGTCATTCATTATGCAGTGGCAACCTGCCCTGTTTCTGTAAATAAAATAAACGGAAAATATTACGTTTCGAATTCTTTGGCGCATATGATGGGATTTTCAGAGATTCTTGAAATTGCAGATCCTGAAAAAATGGCAACAACACAAAAAATTCCGGTTTATCATCCTGATATTATAACTCGCGAATATGAATCAGAATCAACTTTAGGAACAAAAAAAATTCTTGATACAACAAGAGTTCTCATCGTATCAAGTTTCGTTTATAACAAAAACTGTATTCAATAATTTCAGGTATTGACGGAACAAAAACAACCATTTCGGAATTAAAAAATAACCGGTTTGAAACAGCAACTGAACTTCCTGAAAAGATTTTTTATTCAGAACCCATTATTGTTAAAAAAGCAGAGAATGATCTTGAATTATATTTCCAACATCCCCAAAAAGGAATTATGAAAGTTCATGATAATAAAATTCAGATAACGTATTACGAAAAATAAAAAACTGGCTGTCAAAATTATGACAGCCAGCTTTTTCTAATAATCAATGCAAATGTAAGGTTTACGCGCAAGTACACAACAATAAGGATTACTGCAGAAGGTATATCCCGGATTACAGACTCCGTATTCTAAAGGAACTTGGCAGTTTTCATAAGCGCCACCTGCAATTGCTTTCAGCTCTTTTCTGTTTAAAGACTTTAAATTTTTCATAGTATTTTGTTTAATTTGCTCCTACTCTTAAGATTTTCGGACACCTCTATAATAATTCCTTTTGTGGAGATTTAAATATACAAAATATTTTTACACAAAAATTTACACAAGGTTTTCTTATCTTTATAAAAAACAAAACATCATGAAAACCATTGAAGAAGTTCTGAAAAAATTAGACGAAATCATTATCTGGGCGAAAGAAAATCAAAGTCCGGTCGGATATTTTGCCTGTACCTACAGAATTATGACGGCGCAGGTTCTGAAAGGAATTCAGCAGAAAAAATTTGAAGACAATCCGAGAATGACTGTACTGGATATTGCTTTTGCCACACGTTATCTTGAAGCTTGGGAAGCTTATTCGAAAGGACAAAAATGCACCAACTCCTGGTTTATCGCTTTTGAAGCCGCAAAAAACAAAAATCTGCTCATCTTACAGCACATTTTCTTAGGCATGAATGCACACATCAATCTCGATCTGGGAATTTCCGCTGCATCCATTATGCCCTACCGAAAAATCAATCCGCTGAAAAAAGATTTTGAAAACATCAACAATGTGATTGCTTCCATTAACCAGAAAGTTCAGGATTCTTTAAACATGATTTGTTATCCAGTAGAATTAATTGACAAACTTTCCAACGGAAAAGACAACGTTATTTTGGATTTTGCCATTTCAAAAGCGAGAGATACTTCATGGGCAACTGCCGTTATCGCGTCAAATACGCCAAATTTCCTACGCGAGAACGTGATCGGAATTGTTGATTATGCAGCAGCAAAAGTTGCCACCCAAATTTTGAATCCTAAAATCCTCACTCCTTCTTTATTAAAGGAATTGAAAAAATGTGAAAGCAATGACGTGGTAAAAAACATAGAAATTTTAGCCTCCACCAAAAATGTTTAAGTTTCTTATGTAACCTTACCATTAATTTAATCCGATCCAAATAAGATTCTTAGTTTTTACCCAGCTTTTTCATAAGAATAGCTTCCATCTTTTCGTAGCCTTTTGCCGTAGGATGAATTTCGTCTTCGGTGTAGATCTTATCCAGTCCGTTTCGGGAATCTTTCATTTCGGAATGATAATCCACGTACGGAATATTGTTCTTTTTCGCATACGCTTCAATCATTGTATTCAGGGCAATTACTTTTTCCGCAGGATGCATATCTTTTCTCCAGCCGAAATCGTAAGCAGGAAGCACCGAACAAAGCACCACTTTAATATTATTCGCTTTTGCGAGCTCCACCATCGAAACAATATTTCCGAAAACTTTATCCAGAGAAATCGGCCCCTGATTTTCGGCAATATCATTGGTTCCGGCAAGAATAATGACTCTTTTTGGTTTTAAATTGATCACATCTTCACGGAATCTTAAAAGCATCTGCGAAGTTACCTGTCCGCTGATCCCTCTTCCGACAAAATTATTTTTTGTAAAAAATGATGGATCTGTGGAAAACCAGCCTTCCGTAATAGAATCTCCCATAAAAACAGAATTTGGAGCCGTTTTTTTGGCTACAACTTCCCGATTTTGCTTTTCATATTTCGTATAATTGGCAAAATCCTGTGCGGAAAACAAGGCTGAAAACATAATGGCCGCAATGCTTAAGAATTTCATGAAACTTATTTTTGATTTGAAAAGATGAAATAACGGAAAACAAATTGATCCTGCAAATATCTTTTCCGAAAAACTAACATTTTTAGATGATTAATTTTTAACAACAATATCACAAAACATTTTTAATTTTTTATTACACCAAAAGCTTTGAATATCGTAATCAACATATTATAATTGAATATCCGTTAAACAACCTATTACTATGCACTGAAATGAAAATCAATTATTTATAACAGGCACTTCGACAAGCTCAGTGTGAAACCTCTAATACTAAACGCTTAATTTCTAGCGATGTCAAGCTGAGCCTGTCGAAGCTTTAGGTTAATAAACGTACAATCAATATTATAACGATCTTTTAAACCTTTTGCGGCTAAAAAATAATTCCTAAAATAAAACTTACGGTTTTCCATAAAAGAAATCAATTTTCCTTTTTGTAATTTTGAAAAATGGAGATGACATATTTAATTATAGGATTTATAGCCGGAGGAATTCTTGGTGCGGTTATTTTATACTTCGCCCAGAAATCTTCTACCGTTTCGAGGAATTCTTACGATGAACTCAATAATTTACACATTAAAAACAGTTCCGATTTAGAAAATTCCAATCAGAAAATTCAGGAATTAACACAAAATATCAGCAGGGAAAAAGAAATCAATGCACAGCAGAGCGACCTTCTGAATGATCTGAAAAATGAATTTGCCAAAATTTCTGCGGAATACGCTTCTTTAAACACTCAGTTTTCCGAACAGAAAGAATTTAATGCGAAACAGAATCTTCAGATCGAAAATCTTTTAACAGAAAAACAGACTTTGTTTGCAAAAAACTCCGAGCTTTCCGCGATTAACGAAAGCTTACAGAAATCTTTGCAGACGCAGAAAGAAGAGATCGCAAAAATTCAGGAAGAATCTAAATTGCAGTTTGAAAATCTAGCCAATAAAATCCTTGAAGAAAAGACGGAAAAATTCACCACCTTAAATCAAAACAACCTTAAAACCATCCTTGAACCATTTCAGGAAAGAATCGTGGAATTGAAAAACCGCGTGAATGAAGCCTACGAAAAGGAAAACAAAGAGCGTTTTTCTCTTGCCGAAAAAGTAAAAGAATTAGCAGAACTGAATCAGCAGATTTCTGAAGATGCGAAAAAACTGACGAGAGCTCTGAAAGGCGAAAGCAAAACGCAGGGAAACTGGGGAGAAATGATCCTCGAAAGCATTCTGGAAAAATCCGGACTGGTAAAAGGTAGAGAATATTTCCTTGAACATGAACTTCGTGATGAAGACAACAAAGCATTGTTCTCAGAATTTTCCGGTAAAAAAATGCGCCCCGATGCCGTTATAAAATATCCCGATGAAAGAAATGTTATCATAGATTCTAAAGTTTCGCTCACAGCTTTTACCGAACTGGTAGACGAAACCGATCAGGATGTTTATTTAATGAAACTCAATCAGCATTTATCTTCTATTAAAAATCACATTACCCAGCTTAGTCAAAAAGCATATGATGATTACGGAAAATCTCTGGATTTCGTGATGATGTTTATTCCAAGCGAACCGGCTTATATTGCAGCAATGCAGGCAGACCAGAATCTTTGGAATTTTGCCTACGAAAGAAGAGTTCTGCTTTTAAATCCAAGCAATCTGATTACTTCTTTAAAACTGATTGCCGATCTCTGGAAACGCGAATACCAGAACAGAAATTCTATGGAAATTGCGGAAAGAGGGGCAAAACTGTATGATAAATTCGTAGGTTTTATCGAAAATCTGGAAAAAGTAGGAAAAAATCTAGATCAGGCGAAAAACGTTTATAATGATGCTTACAAGCAGCTTTCAACAGGAAATGACAATTTGGTGATCCAAACCCAAAAGCTGAAATCTTTGGGGATAAAAAATAAGAAAGACCTTCCGCAGAGTCTGGTAGAAAACTCCCAGACCGCACTGGAAAATTTAGAA
Source organism: Chryseobacterium urinae (assembly GCF_030518295.1). NCBI lineage: Bacteria > Pseudomonadati > Bacteroidota > Flavobacteriia > Flavobacteriales > Weeksellaceae > Chryseobacterium > Chryseobacterium urinae. Next base: position 96,997 of record NZ_JAULSJ010000010.1, read on the forward strand.
GAATAAAATTTACAACCTCAGATCGGCTCTGAGGTTTTTTATTTAACTGCAAATTTTAACTAATTTTGCAGGATGTTAATAGAAAGCTTTCAGAACGAAAAAGTAAAATACGTTACCAAACTTCTTAGTGATAACAGATTCCGTAAGAAATCGGATGTTTTTGTGGTGGAAGGACAGCAGGAAAACGACCGCGCTCAGAAATATCATTTTGAACCGGTAGAATTTTTTATCTGTGAAACTATTTTTCAGAAAGAACTTCCCAAAGGAAAAATTCATCTCGTTAGCGAAAAAGTGTACGAAAAAATCGCCTATCGCGGAACTTCGGAAGGAATTATCGGGATTTACAAAACAAAAGAAGCCGATCTATCTTCGTTTAAACCAAAGGAAGATTCAACGATCATTATTGTAGAAGGTGTTGAAAAACCGGGAAATCTGGGGGCTATTTTGCGCAGTTGTGAAGCTTTCGGTATTGATGCGTTAATTGTTTCAGACGGAAAAACCGATTTTTATAATCCGAATGTAATCCGCTCAAGTGTAGGCTGTTTATTCGGAATGGAAGTTTTTCAGGCAGAAAACCATGAAACATTAGATTTTCTTCAGAAAAACAATTTCAATATTTACACAACGATCATGGATGAAACTGCCGAAGATCTTTACAAAAGAGATTTCAAGCAGAAATCTGCCGTTCTATTCGGGACAGAACATTCGGGATTAAGTAATTTCTGGATCGGGAAAGGAAAAAATACACTGATTCCGATGGCAGGAAGCATTGATTCTTTAAATCTGAGCAATGCTGTTGCCATTACGTGTTACGAAACACTGAAGCAGAAGAAGGGGTAATTTGGTTGTTGAGGATTGGTTGATGGTTCATCGTTGATCGCTAACAAACCAACAATTACTAAACATATAAGCATAAAAAAACCGTTCCACTGAGTGAAACGGTTCTTTTATTTTTAAGCTTAGATTATTTCTTAGCAGCTTCTTCTTTCTTAGCTTCAGCTTTGATTTCTTCTTTAGCAACTTTAGCGTCAGCTTTAACTGAATCTTTAGCAGCATCAGCAGCAACAGTTACTGAATCTTTAGCAGCGTTAGCTGTAGAATCGATAGCTGTAGTAGCAGAATCTGTAGCAGCAGCAACTGAATCTGTAGAAGCTTCAGTAGTGTTAGCTTCAGTTTTTTTACAAGCAACTAGAGAGATTGCAGCGATAGCAGCTACGAATAATGACTTTTTCATAATAAATTAAATTTAATTTTGTTAATATTGTTTTATAAAATCTTTTTCTGTTCTGTTATTTGAACAAGACAAAGGTATAGCAGATAGAAAATTTGTTTAGGAAAAATAATTGTAATACCTTTGTAAAATAGTTTTACAAAATAACATTACTGATAATCAATAATTTAATCATTTTAAAATAAATTGACGGACTTAGATCTATTACATTTTGAGCAGTTAAAAAAGGATGTCCAGGCTCAATATCTGAAAGAATACACTCCTTCCTATGACGATATTTCGAAATGGAAGGGTATCGACATCATTTATTTTCAGGAAGATCTCAGAAAAAAGGCAAAAGGGAACATCAGCGAAAAATCTTTTTATACCTATTTTAAGAATTCGCCGGTTACCAAACTGCCAAGAATCGATATGCTGAATTTACTCAGTATTTATGCAGGTTACGACTCATGGTATGAATTCAAAAAACAGCATCTTTTTGCAGGTGAATTGCTGCAGGATGATGAAGATTTGAAAGACAATGAACTTAAAGAACTGGAAAAAACAGTTTCTGCATCACTCGATTTGCCAAAAGATGACGATTTACCTAAAAAACAGGAATTTAAAACCCCTGAAAACTCAGATTTACAAAAATCAATAATTGAAAATCAATTAATTACTAAAAATTCAGAGACTGAAAAAATTTCCTTAGCAGAAGTTGAAAAACCCAAGAAAAATTTCATCAGAAAGAATGTTTGGGCAATTGTCACCACTATTTTGGTAATTCTTACCGGACTTTTAGGATTTAAAGATGCGATCTTCCAAAAAACTTATGTGTACTGTTTTACGGATGCCGACAGAAATTTAAGTATTCAGCGTGAAATAGAAATCAAAGTGATCAAGGAAAACGAATCTCCAATTCTTTATCGGATAAAACCCGGAGAATGTTTCAGATATGCCACAAAGGACAAAAATCTTAAAATGCAGATCAGTTCTCCGTTTTATGAATATCTGGAAGTGAACCGAAACTTAGAAAATGCCCCTGAAGAGGAGACCATCGAGCTGAAACCCGATGATTATAAGATGGCGCTTTATTATTTTTCAACAAAGGATGTAAAGGGAGAAAATTCGCAGGAACAGAATGATCTCATCACCCAAAAAAGAAGACAACTGGAAAACCGAATCAGCAATAACGCCGTGATCACTCAGGTTTACGACAGTGATATTTACGGACTTGAAACCTTGGATAAGGAAGATTACATTACCTTAGTTACCACACCTACAACATCACTTAAAAACCTTAATGTTATCGAGATGAAGACGGATAACAAAGGGAAAATCGTATCTATTAAATTTAAAATCTCAGCCAATGAAAACAATAAATAACTTTTTGTTTTTTATCATATTAATAGGATTCACCATGACTTCGTGCATTAAAAAAGAAGAAAACGGAGGACAGAGTGATCTGGAAAAGCTACGAAATACGAACAACAAAACGGTAAAAATGGACAGTACTCAGGCTATCAATTCCATTACTTCGCAAAAAGTACAGGATGTGCTGGATTTGTCTACGTTATATCTTTCCGGACAGAGAAATACGGAAATTGACACGGCAATTTACTCTAAAATAGAAAAGTATTTCCAGAAGTCTGATTCTACTACCTTTAAGGATCTTTTTAAAGAGCTTGAAAGCCTGAATGTAAAAAAAGTACGCGTAAGCAATCTGAATGTTTTCCAGAAAATTAAGGAAAAAGACACGCTGAATTTTGCCAAATTCAATGTGGAATATTTTGGGGATAAAAATAAATCTTTGGGAAATTTTGAGCGAAATGCACAATACACTTTGGTATCAAAACCTTCTCAGAAAAGCAAGGAATTTAAATTTTACTTTGTGAAATTTTACTCTGATGCTCCTGAAAAAGACAGTACCGCATCGGGTGTCACCAAATAGTCGAGCGGAATATCATTTTCCCAGACATCATCAATATTTTCTTCGGGGTTAAAATAATTAACTCCGATTTTTTTTGTCTTTTCCGAAAGCGTTTCAAAAAAACCATCGTAGAAACCTTTTCCGTAACCTACTCTATTTCCTTGTCTGTCGCAGTATAAAAGGGGCGTAATTACAAAATCAAAATCCAGAATACCTGAATCTTCATCAGAAACAGGTTCGGAAATTCCCCAGTTATTCAACTCAAATTTAGAATCTGCAAAAATTTCTACCGAAATCAGTCTTGTATCGACAATTTTAGGGACAAAAACACGGATCTTTCTGCTTAAAAAGTAGCTGACGAAAATCTGGGTATTTACTTCCCTAAACTTCTCAATCGGAATAAAAATATGGATTTTCTGGTTTTGAGAAGGTTTGAAATATTCAATGAAATTTTTAAAAATCTTTTCAGATAACAATAAAGCCTCATCAATCGACAAGGCTTTTCTTTTTTGCATATATTTTTTTCTTAATTCTGCTTTTAACATAGTGTTTATGCGTTTTCAGAATCAAGGATTTTGTACAATTTATCCGACAGACGAACTCTGAAAGGCAGTTCGAAAGTAATCTGATCTCCTGCTTTTGCTGTGTCGCTGAAAGCTCCGTTCACAAAAATCTGAGAAATGGTTATTTCCTGATCTCCTGTTGTCGGACCGGAAATTAATACTTTATCTCCTACTGCAAGTTCATTGTTTTCAATTAAAAACTGAGCAATCTTAGATTTTGAATAATAATGCTCCGCTTTTCCGATTAATGTCTTTTTAACTTTTATTTTCTGACGGATATCTTTTGTTTCAGCTTTTGCTAAAGGCTTATCTGGTAAATCTCCGGATTTTTTGAATTTCAAAGCTTCAGATTTTCCTTTTCTGAATACTTTATTTCCTACCTGAAGCCCCTTTCTTTTAGCAACCTGCTCTTCCCAAGGCAAATGGATCGTTTCCTGACATTCTGTCGAACAGCAGTTTTCCATCGCTGCTTTACATTCATCACACTGGATAAACAGTAAATGACACGCATCGTTCGCACAGTTCGTATGATTGTCACACGGTTTTCCACACTGGTGACACTGCGCAATAATGTCATCGGTAATTCTTTCGCCTAATCTGTGGTCGAATACAAAGTTTTTACCGATAAACTTACTTTCTATGCCTTCTTCTTTTATCTGACGGGTGTATTCTATAATTCCGCCTTCCAATTGAAATACATTTTTGAAACCCTGATGTTTGAAATAAGCACTCGCCTTTTCGCAACGGATTCCTCCGGTACAGTACATCAAAAGGTTTTTATCTTCTTTGAAATCCTGTAGCTGCTCGTTGATAATCGGCAGACTTTCTCTGAAGTTTTCCACATCCGGAGTAATTGCTCCTTCAAAATGCCCGACTTCACTTTCGTAGTGATTTCTGAAATCTACGACAATGGTGTTCGGATCTTCAAGCAAACTGTTAAATTCTTTTGCTCTTAAATGAACGCCTTTATTGGTAACATCAAAAGTCTCATCGTTCAGACCATCGGCTACGATTTTGTTTCTGACTTTGATGGTTAATTTTAAAAAGGAATGATTGTCCTGCTCCACTGCTACATTCAGACGAATGCCTTTCATGAAATCGTATGCTTCCAGGGTCCCGCGAAATGCTTCGAAATTATCCGCAGGAACGCTCATCTGAGCGTTAATTCCTTCATGCGCTACGTAGATACGACCAAGTGCATCGAGTGCATTCCAGGCTATAAATAAATCGTCGCGAAATTTTTTGGGATCTTCAATTTTGGCATACGCATAGAAAGATAGGGTAAGGCGCTCTTTTCCGGCCTCATCAATTAGTCGAGCTCTTTCTTCTGCGCTTAAGGTGTTATACAGTTGCATGCTATAAACGTTTTAAGTGAGAAAATTTTTGCAAAGATAATTATTTTCAGATTAATGAAAAATATAAGATTTGTCAGGTATATATTCAGATTGGTACTCTTTTGGATGAATCATCTTCAACCTTTGTAATTTTATGACATTTAAAACATCAATATGCCATAATGTCATTAATATTTTTTTAAGGTTCGTTAATTGAGATTTTAAAATTTATGGGATAATGCATAAATTATTGCAATTGTTGTTAAATTTTAGTTAAAAATGAAACATTATGTACCAATTGCATACGTATTTAGCATTAAATTTGTTTCCAGTAAAATGAAAAAGTTAACATCAATAAATAACAAAGAAAGATATACAATGAAGAGTACTTTAAAAAAACTATTACCATTTGCAGTAGTAGGAGTAATTTCCGGTGCTACTACCGTTGGAGGATTACAGTATCTTAATCACGATTCCAACAGCGCAGATCAATCATATTTTACAAAATCTTCTAATGTTTCCTTCGCAGGGATGAATTCCGCTGCAGTGGGGGACGATTTTGTAAAAGCTGCCAAAACGACAGTTCCGGCAGTGGTAACCATCAAAAATTACCAGTCTAGAACCACAAGTAGAGCTTCTGAGCAGGATATGTTCGATTTCTTCTTCGGAGATCCGTTCGGAGGAAGAGGACAGCAGAGACAAAAGCAGCAGGTTCCGGATAATATGCCTTCAGGAATGGGATCGGGGGTAATTATTTCGCCGGACGGATACATCATTTCGAACAACCACGTTGTTGCAGGAGCCAATAAGTTAGAAGTGGTTTTAAGCAACAAAAAATCTTATATAGCCACTTTAGTAGGAACAGACCCGAATACAGATATTTCCCTTCTTAAAATTGAAGAAAAAGGATTGCCTTATTTAAATTTTGCAAATTCCGATAATATTGAAGTAGGACAATGGGTACTTGCCGTAGGAAATCCGCTTGGATTGAATTCTACCGTTACAGCAGGTATTGTGTCTGCCAAAGGAAGAGGAATCGGAATTTTAAGTTCACAGGGAAAAGCCGCTAATCCGATTGAAAGTTTCATTCAGACCGATGCAGCAATTAATCCGGGGAATTCAGGAGGAGCTTTGGTAAACACAAACGGAGATTTAATTGGTATTAACTCAGCGATTCAGTCTACAACAGGTTATTACCAAGGGTACGGATTTGCAGTTCCGGCAAACTTAGCGAGAAAGATTGTTGAAGACATCAAGAAATTCGGTATCGTACAGAGAGGATTCTTAGGGGTTACTTCTTTAGATCTTTCAGACGATCAGCTTGTTGCCGCTTACAATAAAGATAAAAAGACCAATTATAAATCCGGTTCAGGAGTTCTGGTAACAGGATTCGGAGAAAGCAGCGGTGCAGAAGATGCAGGATTAAAAGTAGGTGATATCATTACCCAGATTGATACAACGCCAATTACAGATTTTGCTGATCTTTCCATTGCGATCGGAAGCAAACGTCCGGGAGATAAAGTGACGGTAACTTACCAGAGAAACGGAAAACCTTCCACAACAACGGTTACATTAAGAGATCAGAAAGGAGGCACTTCTACAAGAACCAAAGCAGATCTTAGTGTAACGGAAAAAATCGGAGCCGATTTCCAGAGTATTGATGATAAAACAAAAGCGTATTATGGGCTGAACAGCGGAGTAATCGCCAAAAATGTAATTGAAGGTGGTGAAATGGCTAAAGCAGGAATCGTAGACGGATACATCATCACAGAGATCAACGGGAAACCTGTAAACTCACAGAAAGACGTAGAAAACATTCTGAATAAGTTCACCGGAACTGCCCAGATCAAATACATGGATGACTACGGAAGAGGGTATCAGAGAGGCTTTAAAATGCCTTAATAAAAAGAGCTAAACTTCACTTCATATCAAAAACCCGGCTGCCTCAAATGAGGCAGCCGGGTTTTTTTTAGTTTAATATTCAGAAACATCTTATTTAATTGAAAAAGAAATCCTGCAACTGAAATCAGCAAACCAGCCTTCCGGAAAGCTTCCTGCACCCCTGCAACAGCTTTTCAGGGAACCGGGAAAGGATGTTTCACCCCTGCAGCAAACTTTCCGGAAAGCGGGAAACCTTCCTGCACCCTAGTAAGAAACTTTCCGGAAACTGATACACAAACAAAAAACGCTGCATTTCTGCAACGTTTTTTTATTTAAGATTTATTCATTTTTTCAGCGATTCTTCTTTTCTTCTTTCGTTCATAAATGACTTCTACAATCTTACCTCCGATCCACGAAAACGGGAAGAACGTAAGAAAAATAGAGATTTTATAGAAGGTAGGATGATAAGGGAAAACAATAACATCCAGCATGGCTATAAAAAGCATAATGAAACCAATAAGAATAGCATAAGCCACCTTAGCATATTTTACGATAATGGCAGTTGCCACCCCTCCCACTGTAGTTCCCAATCCGGAAATAAACAGCAGGAAACCGAAAAACGCACCGTCGTTCTGCTTGCTCTGAAGAAATCTCTGCCAATGCTCGAACGGAGCAAAAGCATCGAAATTTACCCATTGCGGAAATGCTCTTATCCCAAGAGTAATGATAAGCCCTGCAATCACAAGACCTACGATAACCGCAATTGTATTTCTTATAAAGTTCATTAATCCTGATGTGCGATCATAGAAATTTCGATATCCACATTTTTCGGCAGACAGGAAACCTGTACCGTTTCACGCGCAGGAAAGCTTTCCGCGTCCAGATAGGAAGCGTAAATATCATTCATTACCGCAAAATCATCCATGCTTTTAAGGAAAATGGTTGCTTTTACCACATTCTTAAAAGTCATTCCTGCTTCTGTAAGAATTGCTTCAAGGTTTTTCATTACCTGATGGGTTTCTTTTTCAATTCCTTCTACAAGTTTACCGGTTGCAGGATCTACAGGGATCTGCCCGGAAATATACAATATTCCGTTTGCCATATTGGCTTGTGAATATGGTCCGATCGCTGCAGGAGCATTTACGGTGTTGATTACTTTTTTCATGAAAATTTATTTTGGGTGCAAATATAAAATTTATATTCTATTTCTATAATCAAATATTAGAAAGGTGCGTTTGGCTGTGTAAAACTTCTGTCTTTATACTTCAGCGCATCACTTAAGATATTGGCTTTGATCCCGATAAAGAAGTCATATACTTTATATTGCCCGAAAGGAACCCAGTTGAAATTAATGGTAAAACTTCGCTGATCTCTTGCAAAACCGATTCTGGTATATGCAAGTTTCTGCGTCACCATATCGTAGTGGGTACTTCCGTTGATGTTCCAGTAAGGCGTTAGCTTAAGACTTCCGTCCAGTCCCACAGAAGCCAGTCTCGTTGGTGTTCTGGAAGCTGAACTTTTGGTGTAGGCATAGTTTGCATTTACATTCAATGTCCATGCCTGATCGAAATGCGCATAATTATCATCATCAAAATAATAATTTTCGTTCCTTACTTCCCCTTTGGTTTTATACTTTTTGGCATAATCTGTTTTCTCTCCAAAGATTTCGCTGCTCAGAGGATAAGACATCTGAACGTTGAATCCCTGAACACTGAAGTAACCAAACTCTTCTGTTCTTATTCCGGCATCCTGTCCCGGAAGATAGATAATTCTGTATGGGTCCAAAGATAAGCTTGTATTCAGGCTCAGTTTATTATTAAAGAAAGAAGACTGTCCTGTAATTGTTATGATAGAAAAAGGATGATCTTTCGCTGCAAAATTATAATTTCCGGAAAGGTTAAGAGATTCAAAAATCTTTATTTTCTTCACTCCTGTAGAATCGCTTTTCGATCTTACCTTCATCTCTAAATTATTCCCGATGTTAAAACCTAAAGCTCCTACTAATCCTGTCGTCGGACTTCCGATAATTCCGCCTTCAAAAATAGAATATGGTGTTAAAGCTCCATTTGCATCGTAATAATTTTTAAAATATCCATATCCGGAACCTCCGAAATCCGGAGAATAGGTAAACCCAATACTTGGCGTCATCATGTGTCTGATAGCCTCAATGGCAGAACCTTTCTTAAAGTTTGCCTGTCCATACAAAGTAGTCTGAATACTTGCTGTTGTTGAAAACGTAGAATATCCTGAAATTCCTTTATTGGTTTCTGTAACTACTTTATTCTGGATAGGGTCGTAGAATTTATTGATGGTTTTTGTGGTTAACGCATTATCAATATTCGCTCCCAAACTGAATGTGAAATATTTTGCTACGGTTGTATTGGTTCCCAGAGCAATGTTATTTTTCACTCCGGTTTGCAGTTTATCCCACATTGCCGCTTTAAAAAGCTCGCCCTCGTTGGTCTGAACAAAGTTTGATAAATTAATTCCTGTGTTTACGGTTAAATTTTCAAGCAGACCGGAACGCACTCCTGTTTTGGATCTGAATAAATAAAACTGATTGATCGCCACGTTCATCTGCGGCAGACGAAGATCTGATAAACCGGTGGCAAAATTCTGCGAATAGGAAGCCGTTCCCGTAATGGTAACCGGAAGTTTTAAAAATCTTTTGGTAAGGGTAACCGTAGAGTTTTGCTGGGTATTTAAAACATTCTGATTTAAAATATAATTATTGTTCAGTGTATTGTTATAAAATTTTGTACTCACAATATCTACCGATGCAGAAAATGTAAGGAAAGGATTGGCTTTGGAATCCTGTGTATGTCTCCACGCAATTCTGTACGTTCCTGTTTTGCTGTAATCATCTAAACCTTTGATCCCACGAACCATGGTTCCGATGTCCGCAGAAAAGTTTCCGGAATAGCGGTATTTTTTAATATAGTTCATTTCAGGCCGCAGGTTCCAGCTTCCTTTGGTGTAAATATCCGAAAGGATTTTAAGGTCAAAATGTTCCCCGATTGGCTGATAATAACCTAAACCGTTCAGGAAGAATCCTACATCCTGTCTTTCCCCGAAACTCGGAATCAGGATTCCCGCAGATCTTTTGCTTGAAAAAGGAAGGATCGCAAAAGGCATGATAAGCGGAGTGGGAACCTGCTCTATATACATCTGGATCGGTCCCGAAACAATAGACGATTTATTTTTTGTTTTTACAAGCTTCAGATATCTTGCTCTTAAAAAATAATCTGCCGCTGTATCTTTTTTCTTGATGTAATAATCGTCCGTCGTATAATCTGCCCGGCTCATCGCAAAGATACTGTCGTTGTACTTTTTGGTTTTGTTCGCGGTAATAACCCCTTCGTTTTCTTCGGTTCTTGCATTAAATGCAATTGCCTGTCTTGTTAAGGTATTATACTGAAATTCTGTAGTTTCGTATTTCTTCCCTGCCTGTGTTGTAATAACAGGCTCAATAATTCTTCCCAAAGAGTCCTGTTTTCCTCTTGCGTACATGAGATGTTTCTGCTCATCAATGGAAATATAGTCTGCATCAATCTGCATATCCTGATATTTCACCTGCGCATTTTTGTTCAGATACACCATTTTCTTCTGGAAATCTCTTCTCTGGTAGTCTGCTTTTGTCTGCAGAACAGATTCCAAAGGTTCCTTTTTCAGAACAATGGTATCTTTTTTGGAAATAGTATCATTAACCGCATTTTCAGGCAATTTTTTGGGCGTTTGCTGTGCTAAAAAATTGTTAAAAATTAGGATAATTAAAATTTGTAATATATTTTTGGAGACGGTTTTGACCAATTTTTTGTTATATTTATATGTATACAATTAAGGCTCAAAATTAATATAAATTTTAAAACTGTAAGATGTACAAAGTAAATTTTAAAATAATTTTATCATTTCTCTTCATCCTGACTGCCAACTTTATTTTTTCGCAAAAGAAATTTACCATTGTTTTGGACGCAGGACACGGAGGAAGTGATTACGGAGCAAACAGAACCTACACCGATATCGGAAGGATCTCCGAAAAGGATGTAACGCTCTCCATTACCCTTAAAGTAGGAGCAATGCTCGAAAAAAATAAAGATTTTAAAGTAATCTACACAAGAAAGATCGACGAATATCCTTCTTTGTCGGACAGAACCAATCTTGCGAACAGAAGCAAAGCGGATCTTTTTGTTTCCATTCACTGTAATTCTTCTAAAAGACCAACCGCATACGGAACCGAAACTTATGTACAGGGACCGGATCAGAATGATACCAATCTAGAAGTGGCAAAACGTGAAAATGATGTGATCTTTCTGGACGAAAAAGATAAGCAGACCTTCGGTTCTTATGATGCAAGCTCTCCGGAATCTTTAATTGCCCTGAAACTTCAGCAGAGCAAATATCTGGAATCCAGCCTTCTTCTGGGCGGACTGGTAGAAAATAATTTTGTAAATAAAGACAAAAGAAGTTCCCGCGGTGTGTTCCAGAAAAACCTGCACGTTCTGCGTATGAACGCGATGCCTTCTGTATTAATTGAAACCGGATTCATCAATCATCCAGAAGAAAGCCATTATCTGGCTTCTGAAAAAGGACAGGATGAAATTTCCGAAAGTATTTATCAGGCAATTATTGATTATAAAAAAGCGATCGACAGAAAATCAGGTGTTTCCGCAGTGGTAAAAAAACCTGAACCTGATAAACTGGCGGAAATCGCACTGAAAAATGATTTCAGAATTTTACTGTTGAGTTCTCCGGAAAGATTCAAGGAGGGAGATCCTGCTTTAAAAGGGTTAAATTACATTCTGCCTATTAAAGAGAACGGACAGTACAAATATTATTACGGGGTTACCAACCTTGCTTCTGTAAGAGATATTAACATTAAAACAGCAAAAGACGCCGGATTCCGGAATGCCTATGCGGTAGGATTTATGCCGAACCAGAAATTAAGTACAGGATATTACACCATTGAAGTCTACGTGGGCGAAAAACTGAATGGAAATTCTTTCATTCTTCAGACGCTGAAAGACGTGGAAAGAAACAAAGAAAGCGGCGTTTTCTATTATACCTACGGAAAAGTGTATACTTTGGAGGATGCGGTAAAATTACAGAAAGAGCTTGATGCTAAAGGAATTAAGAATACTGTGATTCAAAAAGTTTTCAAATAATAAAAAAATAATTTTGAAGTTAAAAAGTTAATTATTACTTTTGCAACCTCAAAATTTGGCCTATTCGTCTAGTGGTTAGGACTCAAGGTTTTCATCCTTGCAACAGGAGTTCGATTCTCCTATAGGCTACCAAATTTATATCATGCCGGATTTAAAAATACAAGAAGCAAAATTGCTTTTTAAGAAAATCCACTCTAACCCAAAAAGTTATGATTTAAAAATCAATGAAGACGGGATAACAGGCAGTGATGATAAAATAAGTTTCAGACTTGACAGGACTGGAGAAAGGGTAACTTTTGAAGTAACGATTGACGGACTTACCTTCACCAACACCACTGGAGAATGGAACAATGCGATGGTAATGCTGAAAAGCACCATCAAAAAATTAGAAAGAGAAGAAGAGAATATTAAAATAGAACAGGCAATAGATAAACTCAAAAAATATTTATCTGAAGAAAATTAAAAATTTTTGAAAATAAATTTGGAGGATAAAAAAAAAGTTTTTACTTTTGCACTCACATTTGAACGATATGGCAAATCATAAATCAGCATTAAAAAGAATCAGACAAAACGAAGTAAGAAAACTTCGTAACAGATACTACCACAAGACTGCTAGAACAGCGATGAAAGTGTTAAGAAATGAAGAAGATAAGGCTGCTGCTGCAGAGCAATTGCCAAAAGTTATCTCTTTGTTGGATAAATTAGCTAAGAAAAATATTATCCACAAAAACAAAGCAGCTAACTTAAAAAGCAAATTAACTAAGCACGTTAATAAACTAGCTTAATAAGTATAGTTGGCCCGTTCGTCTATCGGTTAGGACCTCAGATTTTCATTCTGGTAAGAGGGGTTCGATTCCCCTACGGGCTACAAAACTTAATTACTACTCTAACCTGGTAATTAATAAGAGTTGAAACTTATAAAAACAAAAACTAACCCTGCGATTATTCGTAGAAATTAGATGGCCCGTTCGTCTATCGGTTAGGACCTCAGATTTTCATTCTGGTAAGAGGGGTTCGATTCCCCTACGGGCTACTACACACGCTGTAAATCAGTGATTTACGCATAGCGGGGACTAAAACAGGGACTTCAAGTCCCTGTTTTTTTATTATCTCTTTCTTCCATATTGTTGTATTTCTATTTTTTGTACATTTTCATTTTCAAAATTTTTATCAATTACTCTGATAATATTCGTCTTAAATAATTGTGAATTCTCCACCATTCTCTCCTCTAAATAACCCCTACTCTCATTAATTTTCAACTGCATTTCCTTCTCCTCCCTATACTTCTCAACCAATCCCTCCCGAACATTAGGCAAATCCTCCAACCTTTTATCCAATTCAGCAATCTTATCTTCAGTAATTTTTGTCTGCTGTTCAATCTCCGTCACATTCACGCCTTTTTGAGAAAGAATATCAATTTCCTCTTGGACTTTCTCCTTTGTCAAATCAATCGTTTTTTGATAAAATGGAAGCTGGTTTTTCCAGTATTCGGCATTGTCGCCCTCTTCCTTGGAATAGCCTAAGATTCGGTTGTAGTTATGTTGCGCTTTAGTTACTTCTTCCTGAATTTTAATAAAACTGTCATATTTTCGAAGCACAAAAGCAGAATCAGCCAAAAATTTATTTTTTTCGGTTTCAATTTGCTTTTTCATCAGTTCAATTTCTATATTCGCTCTGGTTTCGGGATTCGTGATAATGGCGGTTTTCAGTTCCTGCGTGCTGATGTCAGAAATATCCAAAACATCGGCTCCCTTCTTCATTGCCTCCAAGTATCTTGCCTGTTTGGATTGCAATTTTTGAAGCATAAAGACATCAATGCTGTCATTGGTCAACATAAAGTTGATTCTTACATTTTCGTTCCTATTTCCTTGTCGCCAAGCACGACCTTCCACTTGCCGTAGAGAGGTAAAGTTGTACGGAAGAGAAAGCATGTAAATATCCGTCGTATTTTCCTGAAGGTTCATTCCTTCCTGAATCGCCTCGCTTCCGATGACCACCTTTATTTTTCCGGAATTGAAATCGTCCTGAATCTTTAAACGGTTTGGTTTGCTGGTTGCTCCGGTGATGACTCCGACTTCTTCCGGTTTGTAGCCGACCTCCCGTACCAAATATTCCCTTAGTTTCAGAAATTCCGAAACAGCTAATTCAGAGTAGATAATCTGTCCCGAATCCGGAATGTCGTTTTTGTTCTGCCGAATCAAATCCATCGTTTGTTTTAGTTTCGGAGAATCCTCTATAAACTCTTCTAAAGACGGTTCTTCTCCTTCATAATAGGGAGAAAGATATGGTGAAATCGCAATCAAACGGGCATTAAGGATATGCGTAAGAATTGCCCCTTTTTGGGTTTCGGTAAAGTTTTCATTGAGCATTTCGTATTGCTCACTCGTTAAATAGTTCTGCTCAATCTTATATTCCTTGTTGATTCGGTTGGGCCGCACCAATTCTGGATTGTCTTCTTCGCCTTTGATATCAATAAATTCAGATAAAAGTTGCTGAAACAGCGAATTGTTTTTAAAACGTCGAACATTCGCCTTGAATTTCACATCACCTTTTGCGTCAATCTCCATGTCGTTGTCTGCCTCCATAAAGGTTTCAAAGAAGGTATTCACATTGAAGTAGCCCGATTCTTCTAATCTCTTGTTCGCAATCAAGGAGAGAATAGAATAATATTCCAGTGGTTTATTGGTAAATGGCGTTGCAGAAAGCAAGGTAACATTTCTACCGTCGTTCTTTTCTTGGATGTATTGCGCAGCCATCCAAGTATTGATACCCAACTTTGAAGTCTGCTGGTTTTGATTTCTAAAGTCTGAAGCAAATCGGCGGTCTTCTATTCTTACTTTTCCTACGATATGGTTCGCGTTGTGGACTTCGTCATAAGTCAGATGGTCAAAACCAAAGTCTTCCCAATCGTAAATCTTGCCACGCTTCATTTTACCCACCAGTTCTTTTTCTTTTTCCAGTTCTTTCTGAAAATCCCTTTCGCTGATGGTGTTTACACTTCTTAATTCATTTTCTGAAATATAGGAGAACTTGGAAGCCAGATTTTGGGTAATATTTTCAGAAAAACCGATATTGTTAAAACCCTCGTAAGTGACGATGGTGATTTCCCCATCCTTGTTGTCGAATTTTGAGAGGTCGAAGTCTTTTCCGAGATTTCCCAAGACATTCACTTTGGCTTCGGGAATGGTTTCAAAAATGGTTTCCACCCACTGTTTCAGAATGCTGTCATTGGGAACGACAATCAGCGGTCTTTTTGCGTTACCTCTCTCCATCGCTTCGTGCATGGAGAGAATTCCCGACAATGTTTTTCCAAATCCAACCTCGTGTGCGAGTAATCCAACACCTTTGGTTGTCTGTCGTCCGATTCCTGCTTTTTGCACTTCGGTTAAGCGCAGTTCTCTTCCTTTAAAATTCAAATGGATTTTTGAAAACAATGGAAATTTTGAATAGTCGGGAACAGAGAGGTTGTTGTAGTTTCGGTTAAAATCTTTTACGAAACGCTCCCTTAAATCGTCCGACAACTCTTCCCTCAAAAATTTTTGAAACAAATCATTGGCTGCGGCTTTTCGTCTTTCACGAACCAAGGCATTCCGTTCCTTGTCGCTTCCCGTAACGTTTTCGTTGTCTACAAAACTTCTGACCTCCCAAGATGAGGAACCTGCAAATGCCTCACTCGAAAGTGTTCCGACAAAATCCTTGAATTTTTCAGCAAGGTTATAGGGAACGGTTGCGGTTTCCGTCTGTCTCGTGTTTTGATTCCAGCGTTCTTTTTCAACGGTTCCAAAATCAAACTGGTGGACAAATTCATGATTCGGACTGATTGAGATTTCGTCTAAAGTTTTTGGTTTTGGAAGAACATTGAGGAGTAAATCCTTTTGTTTCTCATATTGATTTTCTGTTCCGCCAACCGAGAACCTGTCCTTAAAGTCTATTTCCAGTTGTTCTAATTTGGCGTAGATATTCCCTTCGGCGTAATAAAAATCGTGAACCCAATTTCCGTCCATATAGTTGGCAAATTGGTAGTGCTTACCGTGATTGTTTAATGTGCCGTCGTAGGAAGTGTCCCGAAATGCCTCAATCTGTTCTTTAGTAATATCGGTACTGTTCTGAAGCGAGGCATTCACAATTTCATCGGCTTTGAAAAATTGGTATTTTAAAACCCCTTTCTTGATTTCCGGTTTGGTCTGAATTCGATATTCCGCATTTTTCTCTTTGTGGGACTGGATAATTTTATCCGCTTTACGATGAATTTCATCAATTTGGTCTTTCGAAAAATTTGGGGGATTATCAAAAATTTGGGTTTGGAATTTGAAATACTTCTCAATCTCCTTTTCAATTGCGGGAGATTTGAATTTTACTTCATTAAGTCTGGAAAGAACTTGCTCAATTTTATCTTTCGTTTCTGCAAGGTCAATTTCTTCTGTTTTAGCGGGAATGGTGTTTTCTAAAGTTTTGCTTTTTGATTCTCCTTTAGGTTGATCAACCTCCAAAAACAAATCTTCAAAGAGGTTTCCAATTCTTTCGGTCTGCTTTTTATTTTTGAGTTGCTCAATCCTAGATAAGGCGTCCTCTAAATTTCCATAGACATAGTTTTCCAACCTCCCAAAACGGTTGGTTTTCTCTCGGGTTTCCCCTAAAATCCTGTCGGGATGTTTTTCAAAATAATTGGAAATATCTGTAGAAATTTTCTGGGAATTTTTTTGCAGAATAATAATGTCCGTTCCTACCTGAGTTCCGGCAAAAGCACCATTCGGCAGACGAAAACCTTCCAAAATATCTGCATTTTTTAGTTGGGCTTGTCGGTTCAACCAACCCGAAGGAAGCACCATTGCCAAAACACCATCTTGTTTTAATGAATCTATAGACCTTTTGACGAAATAATCCTCGTATTTGGAGAGTTTGGGTTCTTCTCCCAAACCTTTGTATAATCCACGATGGTCGCCATAAGGAGGATTCCCTATAACCAAATGGTATTTTTCAGAAAATTCCTTCTTGTTGCCTTTCTCGTCTATAAATTCGGTTTCAAAGGAGCGAAGGTGGATATTGGATTCGGGATGAAGAATTTTGGCTATTTTTGCCGTGGTTTCGTTGATTTCAAAGGCGGTAATGTTGGATTTGATTCCCAAATCCTTTACGGCATACAGAAAATTACCTGTTCCAACGCTGGGTTCCAAAACCTCAATTTCCTTTTGGGTATTAAACTGGTCTTTGATTAAATTTCGGACGGCATCTACAAGCCTTGAATCAGTGTAATATTCATCTAAAATTCCCCTGCCTTCTTTCGCCGTACCGCCACTTTTGAATTGATGACAGATGTCTTTTAAATCTTCTGTAATGGTAATATTTTCCTTGAGTTTAATTTGATTATCGTTGGAAACAAAACAAGTTGCGGAAACGACTTCCGCAACTTGTTCATTGGTCAGTTTTTGACCTTTGTATTTTGAAATAAGTTCTTCTAATTCCTCGTTGTTTCGAGTAGATGTTTCTACTACTTCTGCTGTTCCATCGGATACAGTTCTCCCGGATACGATTCCGCCCACGAAATGTTCTGCTTCCTCATTTTTTGTAGCATTTTTCGGTTGTGTTCCGTCAACAGGTCCTCGCTCTGGTTTTCCGACCAGATGCTTCCAGATTGTGTCTTCAAGTCCATCTCCAGCATGGTTGCCGTCCACAGCTTGTCCTCCAAAGTGATTTCCGTTTTGCTCGGATTGGCTTCTTTGGACAGGTTCTCCAGAATTTCGTTGAGAAAGTTCGGCTCCCAAGTGCTGAGAGTTGGAAATTCCTTCGGATTGAGTTCCATCGTCTTCATTTCTTATCGTTTTTCGTTCAACTAAATTAGTATTTTTCTCTTGAACTTGGAGTTTATTTTTTAAATATTCTTCCAGGTTTTGGTTCCCATTTTCAGAAATTCCATACAGCAGGCGGATGTCCTTGATATTTTTATTTTGAAATTCATTGAGGATTTTTTGTGTAGACCTATTTCCGTCATCATCACCGGTTAGACACAGAAATATCTTTCCGCCGTAGTTTTTAAACCGTTCGACAAAGCTTCCAGTATTTTCATTATAATTGAGTGTTACAAGGGTTCTGCCGTTGTTTTGATTGTTTAGTTTCAAAAGTTCCAAAAACGAATCTTTGTCGTTATCGCTGTTAAAGACAATCAGTTCGTTTTTAGTTCCCTCAATAATGGAAATTTCTGAACTAGAATGATTTAAATAGGATGTCTCACTCACTTTTTCTGTTTTTTACGAAGTGGTTGAACTCAAAAATGTC
The DNA here is from genome assembly GCF_030518295.1 of Chryseobacterium urinae. NCBI lineage: Bacteria > Pseudomonadati > Bacteroidota > Flavobacteriia > Flavobacteriales > Weeksellaceae > Chryseobacterium > Chryseobacterium urinae. Next base: position 115,350 of record NZ_JAULSJ010000010.1, read on the forward strand.
TTTCGCCGTGTCGTCCCAGTTTTTTCTGGGAAGCAGTTGCAGGCTTACAAAGATGTCGGTCTTCTTGTTGTAGGAATCGATGCGCTCCAATCTGCCTCCATAATCCTTTTCTGCATGTCTGTAGAGGGAATACGGCAGAATCGTGTCCGTTGGATAGATGTAGAAACGGGTATAGTTCCAAGGGGAATTGACTTCGAAGCGTCTGTATTTTTTCTTGAATAACACCGTGTCGGAGAGTTTCCGCCTGTTCTTATAGTTGGGAATCATTTCTTTTGAGAAAATGGCGCCGTCCTTCTTGTTCCAAACTAGTGACGGTTTTTGTTTTTCAAGAATATCGGAAAGAATGATGTTGCCGTTTTCAGCATCCAATGGATAGCACAAAGAATCTCTCACGAGATAGGCATTTTGATTCATTTCGGGGCAGGTGTGGTCTGGAACCAGCTCTAAAATCTGGTCTCCCGAATAACTCATTTTCGAGATGTGGAAACTCTGCATCTTGTCCAATCCTTTGGACGCATCAAAATAGACATTGGAAATGAGGTCGATTCCGCCTTTTTCGGATTTGATTTCCTTGTGGCAGGAAGTCAGTAGAACTGCAGGAACTAGGACTAAAAATATGGATTTGATGTTCATAATGATTACATTTTAAAAAAAGCGGCAAATCAAAATTTGACTTACCGCCTTCGGATAATAGTCAGGTATTATTTATTATCGTTTGATGCTCTGTTCCTTCACATGGGCTTTCTCCTGTTTTTCTTCATTTTCCAAGCCCTGTAAAGGTTTGTTGGTGTTGATGCGGTTCATATCACTGTCGTAAAGGTTCAGGTTTTTATACTGCGGATTGAGTACCGCTTTTCCTTCCATTACCTTATCGTCCATTTCAAATTTTACCTTGACCACATTTCCTTTTTCAAGGGATTTGATGGTGTTTTCCCTGTATTCCGGCTTGTCGAAAACGAGGTTGGCTTTTTCCACGATTTTGTCGGTATCGACACCGTAGTTTTTGTAGAAATTCTGGAACATATAGTTTCCTTTTTCCGTCTTTGGCTCCTCGAAGTTGAACTGCACGAATGCGGTTTCCGACTGGTCGCTCTTTGGGTTGTGGAACTCGATTTTCACACTTCTTCCCTCCAAAAGGTTTACTGCTTCTTTCGCGGTAAAGGTGTTTTCTCTGTTTACCGAAAAATTGTGGGTGATGTCTTCGCCTTTCTCATTCTTTAATTTGGCGTCGTAGGAGTTGAGGAAAACGCCGCCGCTTTCCGTCTTGTTGAATTTCAAGGCAAAATCGACCTTGTTTCCGGGCAGTGCCTTGTCCGATGAAGTTTTGATTTCGAATTGCTGGTTTTTGGACTTGATACCTTTTTCCAATTCTTTGTGAAGCTTTTCGTCTTCGCCGAAACCGAGGTATTTAAGTTGATTTTTTAGATAATCTACCTGGTTGAATTCTTTTTGTGTTTCCATAATGTTTGGGGTTTGATTGTTAAAATATTCTTTGTTTTTATTGAGATGTTGTGTTATTGTATCTCCGTACATTTTGGCATAATCCTTTGTAGAGGGCTCGCCAATGATGTCGTCTATCGAAAATCCTGACCTTGTGGCATCCATTTCTTCTTTAAATCTCGAATGAAAATTATTTTGGATGAATAAATTGCTCCGTTTTTTGTCGTCGGGAAGAAAGAGGCTTTTAAGGGAGTCGATAATTTTTTCCGTTTCTTCATTTCCCTCGTAGGTAAGCAGTTCTCCGCCGACGAATAGCAAAACATGGTCTTCGGGCTTTCGATACAGGAAGATTTTTGAGGCAATCTGGATGTAGTTTTCTTTGTCGTCCTCCGTTAAGGAAATTTCAAATTCGTGCTGGGTATGACCTTCGGAATCGTCAATGAAAAGTTTGACGTAATCCTTTTGTGGTGGTTCTTCCATATTTTTAGAATTTTTAGAGTACCTATCATTTTGGTTGTTTTCCGATACGCAGATAATGGGTTCCGCATTCAGGTGGTTTTTGCTGAATTTGTCCAAAAGTTGGTCATAGACGTTGATTTTGGTTTTTTCGTAAAGAGAGTGATAGTTTCCGCTTTCCAATAAAATGGCGTCCAAAGCCGTAAACCCCATCAGTTCGAGTTTGTCGCGGTATTCCTTGTACATCTGCTCGTTCACATTATTTCCGTAGAGGATGACTCCCGTTCCAGCGTGGATGGTCATCAGTTCCGTCAGTTTTTCGAATTGCCGATGCTGCGGAAGAATGAATTTTCCCACGATGTCGTTCGCATTGTTCAGGATGATGGCTTCCGTCTTGTCGGATAATCCAAACTTTTGGCTTGAAATGTAGGCGGCGGAATCTTCGGGACTGTTGATTTTGAACGGCTGATAATTGGCGGCAAAAATCTGCTTGTTAAAGGAAAAGGTGCTGACTTTTCCCTGCTGTTGATTTTGCTCGGAAAGTTCCAGAACACGGTCGCTTCCCAAATCTCCGTTGAATACCAAATATTTCCCCGAACGCAGATTGATGACGATGCCGTCTTCCACCTTTATTCCTGTATGGTCGAAAATTTCGTGCAGTCTTTGCAACATGAGTCGGTCATGTTTGCTCGAAATCAGTTGTCCGCTCGGATGGTTGTGGACGAGCGTGATGCTTTCGGGCTGCATTTTGAAGACGTTTCCCGTCAACAACCGTAAATCCACAACGGTGGAAGTAATTCCGCCTGTCGAAAGATGTTGAACGAGATAACTGTCGTCCTTGAATTTGTAGAGTGCAAAGGTGTGTTCCACCGCCTCGTCTTCAAGCGCACGGAAAAGCCAAGCCACATCGTTCACATCAGAAATTTTGGTTCCCGCCATGAATGAAAGACTTTTGTTTTCCGAAAACTGCCGCTCTACGAGCGCAAAGTCATTGGCGTAACCTTGATTGTCCTTTTCCCGTAGGATGGCGGAATTTGGGTCAGCATCATTTCTCCCACTGAAGAGTTTGTACGGTAATATTTCGCCCGCCGACGTTTTGAGATATTGCGTATCCTCGTCCGTCGGAAATTGGAAATTCGTGTTCGGTCCATATTTGCTCTGGTAATTGATCGTTTCTGTTTCCATCTTTTCAAAAATTTATCTGCGGAATCCACGGCGTTTTTCCTGTTCCTGTTCGATTTCCTGTTCGATTTCTTCTTCCTGCTCTTCCCGGTTTCTGTTCGCGTCTTCGTACCTATCCCTGTCATTGACGTTCAGGTCAATTTCGGAATTGCCACCTTTTGAAATCTGCTTCTCATCGGGTGAGATGCTGTTTACGGTGTTGATTTCTCTGGAAACGATGTTCAAGTCGTTGGAAATTTCCTTGGCGATTTCGGGATATTGGTCGATTTTATCCATCAGGAAATTTTTCAGTTTCTGAAGTTCGTTTTTGTAGCGGTTCATTTCCGCGACATCCTTCTTGTCGGCAATGATTGCGGTGAGTTCGGTGGCATTTTTAATGAGGTCGAACTCGGCGACGATGTTGTTTTCCTTGTCGTAGATGAATGCCTTTTTTTCAAGCGAAAGTTTCTTCTCATTTTTGTTTGAAAGGTCTTGAATAGTGGAATACTCAATTCCATCCTTGCTGTTTCTGAGGATTTCGGAGATGCTTTTATCCCGCTCCAGAAAGATGACTTTCAGTCGGGTGTTGTTTTCCGTGAGTTGGAAAGTTGCCCTGTTTTTGTCGTTGTCTGCGACAATCGTGTAGCCCTGCAGAAATTTTTGGATGTCGTCCGCTTTCAGTTTTTTTGAAAATGACAAATCTTCATTGATGATTCCGAACTTTTTAAGTTCTTCGGTAGGTAGGTTTTCAGTTTGCATAGTAGGTTGCTATTAAATTGTTTGCTTTGTTTAGGTCGTTTAAGAAATGGTAGGGATTGATGCTTTGTCCAAACTCCTTTACTGCAAAATGCAGGTGCGGTCCGGTAGAGTTCCCTGTGTTTCCACTTTTCCCGATGATGAAGCCCGCCCTGACTTTTTCTCCGACTTTGTAGTAGATTTCGGAGAGGTGGAGATAGGAGGTTTCAAATCGGTTGAAATGTTTGATTTTGATGTAGTTTCCACCGCCTTTGGAATCCCAACCTGCTTCGGTAATGATTCCATCAAGCACGGCGTGAACATCTTCGTAGTTGGCTTTGAGGTCAATTCCGTTGTGCATTTTTGCAGTGCCGAAAATTGGATGCATCCTTGTTCCGTAAGGCGAAGTCACGCTAATTCTATTGCGCAAAGGCATTGAGATATTTTTCCGTAAACCTTCAAAGGTGGTTTCAAAATCCTTTTCCTGCTTTTTTTCGGGTTGAAAATTTTGCATCAGTTCAAATAGTGAATCTTTCATCTTTTTGTAGTCCACGTTACTTTGATTGTTTCCATTATGGTAGTTTTTAAGCATCGTCTTTAGAGAGTCGATTTGACTCGTTAACATCTTCATTGAACTTTCGGTTTCGTTTTTCAGTTCCGATTTTGGGGTGATGTTGAAGATTTCTTTCCACGATTTTTTCTCCTTTTTTTGGTTGGAATTCTCCTCTTTTGGGGTTTCCATAATTTTAAAGTCTTCCGTTTTGTGTGGTTTTGTCGGCATCAGCGTATTGAATTGAGCCATGGAATAACCGCCTGTTAAAAGGAGAATTGTTAATGTTATTATTGTCGTTCTATTTTTCATTTTTAGTAAATTCATTTACGATTAATTCAACCTCCTTATTGATTTTTCTGAAGTTGGTCATCAGGACATCGTTTTTCCTATTGTTTCCCATTTTGTCGACAAATGAGTAATAGGAAGGCATTTTCACATAGTTGTGTTCTTCCTGTTTGATGGCCTTCATATCCAAATTGATTTTGCCGTTCATCGCCGAAGTTTTGTATTCCTCGGTGTCGTTTTCCTCGCCCTGAGCAATCATTCCGACCATTTCGCCAGTTTTGAGCGTCGCAATTTTTCCTGCAGGAATCATAAAGTCCATTTTCTCGTTGATGCTGGTCGTCGTTCCTTGTTGGGAGATGGATTGGGAATAGGATTTTTGCTTGATTTTTCCGAACAGTTTCTCCAGCCATTCCAGAGTATTTTTGTCCCTTGCGGAACCTGAAAGGATATTTCCAACAATGGCGGAAATGGTGTCGGCAACTTCTTTTTTGTAAAACTGTCGGAGTTGTGGGATTTCCTGAAGTCCCAATAAGACCGCCACTTTGTTGCTCCTTGCGGTCGCCACCACGTTGTCGATTTTATGTATGTAGATGGTGGGAAACTCGTCAGCAATAATTCCTCCCGGCAAATTGTGTTTGGAGTTGATGAGTCGTAAAGTCCTGTTTAAAACCGATGAATAAAGGGCGGAATTGATGTCCTGCGTTCCTGGATCGGATGCCAAAATCAGGATGGAAGGATTCTCCCTGTTCGTAATTTTTAGTTCCACTTCGTCGCCCGAAAACACCCAGAAACTTTCCTTGGTCGCCAATCGTGAGAGAAATATCTTCAAGGTTCCGACCTGTCCCTCCAACTGGTCAAATGCCTTGTTTTCATACGCCGTCTTAAAGGGAGAAAGCAGTGAGAATATTTCCTCGTTGGTAAAAAGTGTGTCAAAAATCTCCTTGTAACTTCGGTTCATAAAGGACAGGATATGTGGTAAATCCGAATATTTTCCGTCCTCGTAGGTGGCAAAAAAGTAGATACTCGACGAAAGAAAGTTGATGGCAGATTGGGTGAAAAAAGCATCGGAGCCGCCTCCCGAACTTGAACCTCCCTTTTGGAGCGACGATACCATTGACTCCGCCATTTCCTGTGCTTCCGCCAAGGTTTGGATGTATTCTTTTTTCAATGGATTTACCCTTTTGGATTTTTCTACCTCGTTCAGATTGATGACATGAAAATCGTATTCATACCCTGAATCTTTGCTTTTCTTCAACAGATAATGGTAGTAGGCAATCTGCGCCAAATCGGGAAACTTGAAATCGTAAATACACAGGCAGAAGCCTTTCGCTATCATTTGCCTGATTGCGGGATTGATGATTCCGAAAGACTTTCCACTTCCAGGCGTTCCAATCACCATCGTCCCACGAAATGGATTGATATTGACCCATCCCTTGTTGATTTTTTTACTGTATCTGAAGAGATATGGGATATTGATCGAGGTGTCCGTTTCTACCAGTTCCTGATTTTGGGCAAAACTTTCTTCCTCTACATTCCATCGGTCTTTTCCCATTTTTTGTTGCATGAGTTTTGAGATGGCGTCTGCTCCCATTTGAAGGATTACTGCACCCAAAAAAGACAATACGGCATAGATGACCTGATAAAGATTCAGTGCAGGAAAAATTTTAGGGAGTTTGGAGTTTCCTGCCTCGTTTTGCCAAACGAGTGAAGAAAAAATCATCAACAAGCCCAATATCATGGGGATTACGATTTCCGTGGCGATGTTCAAATCCTTTTTCTTCTTCGCCTTTGTCCCGACAGCAACCAATCCAATCAGAATCAGGGTCGCAAACTTTGCGTTGATGGGTGGGTAAAAGAAACTCATCTTCGAGAAATTTTTCAATAGATTTGAAACTATAGGAATATCTGCATCGAGGTAGAAAAGCGACGCACAATCCAATGCCACGACCGCATAAACCGCCTTCTGAAGGAATCCGTAAATCTTAATTTGGTGTTGTTGTTCCTGCATTACTTCCTATAAATTGTAGTTTTTTAAAAACTCTTTCTCTTTTTCCTCAATACGGTCTTTACCATAAATCTTCACTGCAATCTCCTTATACCACGCTTTCAGATAAGCCATTTTTATAATTTCCTTTTCTATTTCCTTCTTTGCTTTTCTGAGACGGAATAAAAAAAATATGGATATGCAAGAAGCGATGAAAGCGATGAACGCCAGGAGAAGGACAATAATTAATTCTGTTGGTAATGGGTTCATAACTAAAATGTATCTGCTTTTAAAATATCTGAATAATTCACCTTCATCTCGATGGTTCTTCCCGAGAGTTGTTCCTCAATCAGGCGGATCATCATCACCTTGCTGTTCGGAAAAGTGAATTTTTTGAAGACATAGATGTTTCTGAAATTTTTCCTGAAATGTTTCGGGGCGTAAAGTCTAAAAATCGGTGTCATCTCGATGCTTTGATTGTTGGTCGCCTTGTAGATTTTTTTGTCCTCGATGGAAAATTTTAGGTCTTCGATATCGTAACTCAGGTTCGAGCTGTTTTTGAAGGTCATATCGAGAAAGATGTAGTCGCTGATAACGTACACATTGTTGAGCTGCATACTGAGTTTAAGGTCTTTTTGCTCCCTGATTGGATTTTCTTCCGTCTTCTTCTGGATGATGTCCATCGCAAACTTGGTCAGCTCCAAGTTGGAAAAACGGGTTTTGTCCAGTTCAATCGGCTGCATCTCTTCTGGCTGGATATGGATGTTGGTCACGGTGTTTTTATTTTCCGAATTTCTGTAAATAGCCTTATATTGGGCAATAAAAGACTGACCTACAACGGTTATTATTCCTATTTTGTCGCCATTCAATAAAGAGGTGGTTTTTGCCTTTTCCTTTGGGTCGACGTTGGTAGGAGCATCCGTGATCTTGATTCTCGCGATATTGATGTTCGGTAGATCACCCGTGAGTTTTTGGGTGGACAAATCCACATATTGGATGGGTTCCGGTGAGATGATGTGCAGGTTGACGCCCTCCGTAATCACTAGTTCGGGCAATTCCGAAATGACTTGTTCCTTGGTTGCGGTTTGGGCAATAAAAAGGTTGGATATAAGGAATAATAGGATATTGATTGCTGTTTTCATTTTTATTTCTTTTGTTGGTTTTGTGAGTCTTTAAGCTGTTTTTCGTCGATGAGAAATACATAGGAGTTGTATTTCAGTTTGGCTTTGTTGGTTTTAATGAGGTTGGCTATGGATTTGGAGGTGGAAGTGAACAATTTTGAGCCGATGCTCGTGAAAAATCCCTGTCCGCCCATATCCATCTGTGTTCCCTGTACGGAGTTGCTCCCCATTTCCCGAATCATGTCCCTGAAGACGCTTTCCGGAACATAAAGTCCCTTCAAACCGTCGATATCATAGATGGAAAGGTTGACGGGAAGAATTTCTCCCTTGGTAAATACCGAGACAATCTTGAGGTCAACCCGCTGCATGGAAAATCCCGAGATTTGCCCGTAAAGGATGGAGCCTTTCTCAATTTTTCTGTTGCCGACGAAGATGTCTTCCAATAATCGGAACCGGATTCTGCTTCCCAGAAATCCCTTGTTGTTTTCATCAATGACGGCTTTGATAAAACTGTTCTCATTTTCCCTGTAGAAGGCATTGAACTCGCTGTTGATTCCCGACTTGCCGACATTGAAGGTGGAATTGAGGAACTCGTCCATCTTTTCCTTGTTTGCCTTGAGTTTCTGTTCCGCCAAGAGTTTGGCTTGGTATTCGGGATCCCTCGCTTTTTCTAGGGAATCCATGACGAGCATCTGCTGTTTCAGATATTTTACGGGGTCTTGCTGTGCATTTTGATTACTAGATTTTTGATTTTCTGAAAGTTGCTCATTTTCCTGTTTCCCATTGGACTTGTCGTTCAGCATTCGGATGATTTCAGAAGACCTCTTGAAATCCTTGTCCTCATTTTGCTGTTTTGGATTGTAATAGGAAGAGTTGCCTCCTTTTGACGCCTGCTGATTTTGTCTGCTGGAGACCGCCTTCAGTGAATCGATCTTTCTTTTCTGGTCCAAAGACAACTGGTCTTCATAACTGAGCAGACTGTCCTCTTCCTTGTCCAATCCTCCGAGCATCGTCCTGTTGTCGTCCTTCTTGAAAAAGGCGTCGTAGGCATCGTTCTTCGTCATGATGGAGTCCCGTGTTTCTCCCAGAGACAGGGAAAGTTCTTTCGGCTTGTCCTTTTTAGAGGTGTCCTCTTTGGTAAATTGGGCACCTACATACACAAAGAGCAGCAGGAACGGCAATGCCAGAAGGGGCATCACATATTTTTTTTCCTTAAAGTTGATTTTCTTAATGTCCATGTTGCAGTTCTTGGTATTGGTTGTACAAATATTCTATTCTCAGGCTGTCTTCTTTTTGGAGTTCTTTTCGGTCCCTTTTCATTTTTAAAATTTTGAGTTCATTAACTATTTTCTCCATTTCTTTCTCTTGGTTTTTATTAATTTGCTGGGTCGTGTTGCTTTTGGAATAGAGGTTTGGGGGCTTGATTTTAAATGTCGACTGGCTCGGAAAGAAAATTCCCTGTATCAGCGATCCGATAAAAGACACGGAGAGAAAAACCATCGAATGGGTGAAAAACTTCTTCGGATTTTTTGCCGCCCATTCCAATCCCTTTTTTGCGGTTTGTTTTAGAAAATTTTTCATCTTTAATAGGAATTTTTGGTTTGGTTGGAGATTTCCTCGTTGTCGATAATCCTCCAATTTTTAAGCATCACACCGTGCGGATTGTTTGGACTTCGGATGATGTCCTCAAAGTATCCTTCGGTAATCAATTTTCTTGTAATCACGGCAGACTTTCTGGTAATCATCTGCTTTCCGAAAAAGGAGAATTTCTGTTGCTCCATATTGAGCGAGATGGAATCCGTATGAATACTGACCATGGAACTGGAGGCCACAATCTGGTTGTAGAAGCCTTTTTCCTTGAGATTGGTGTATTCTTTTTTTCCGCTGTCGTCAATGAGGTACAGTGATTTTTGAATATTCTCCTTGATGTAGGCATCATCGGGAGCCAAGGTGAAAAATAGTCGGTGGAACAGTTCAATTTGGGCTTTGTATTCTACGGGTCTGTTTAACAAGACATCGGTCTGCTTTGCCAGTACCGGAACCCCGTTGTCCAAAATGTAGATGGATTTTCTTGAATCCTGAATCATCCGATAGGCAAAGAAGAAGCCCGCCAATACGATAATTACGGCAAATGCTATTGTTCCCAGCGAAACTACCTTGTTGATTTTTATTCTTTGTTCGATATTTTTGATCAGCATCTTATTTATTTTTTGTTGTTATTCATCGCACTGTTGACCATTCCCGATGCGGAACCTGATGCAGCCGATTTTGCTGCTGCTCCCGCTACGGAAGCTCCACCGGTTTTGGCTGCCAATACCGTTGTTTTAGCGGCACTCGCCATTCTTCCAGCAGCACTCTTCATCTTGGTCATCGCACCTGCACCTCCCGCTGTAACAATGGTGTCGGCAATGGTGGGCGTCATCAATACCCCGATTCCCGTCACGATATAGGCGACACAGGTAAAGAGCTGGTTGTAGATCATTCCCGAATTGCTCACATAAACCATCAAGGCATCTAAATTGGTGATGGTTCCATTGGTTAAAAGCGTGTCATACCGCTCAATCTCCATTTCATAACCCGAAGCGATCAGTTGCTGACCAATATTGATGATGGTATAGGCTACAAAGGTGTATAGGTTGATGTTGATGAACTTGGAAACCCAGCTGTACAGCGAGTTTTCAAATCCTGGAACGAGCGCCATACCTACCGCAATAGGCCCCAAAATAATGAGGATGTAGGCCCAAATTTTTTGGATGAAGAAAATAAGGTAGACACAGATTCGAAGGATGGAAAGGCAAACGAACTCGATAATTTCTGCAACCAGTTTTTGGAGCTGGAACTCCATCCGTAACTGCCATTCCTTGATGGGTTGGATGAGTTTGTCCAGTCCCTCGCTGATGTCGAACCAAGAGTCGTCGGCATCTTTGCCGGTGTTGTTGATGACGTCCTGCTTCGCATCCTCGTCGGCTTTCAGTTTGATGACGGCATCGAGTAGCTGCTGCTGTTTCTTGAATCGTTGAATCCTCAAATCATTCACTTCGGACTCAATGTCGCTGAAAATGGCGATTCCCGGTTCTGCAATGGCTTCAAAGGGTGCCTGAATCAGATTGACAAAACCACTCCAATACACCAGGGTAAATCCAATGAGGATTGGTTTGAGCATCGGGGTGATTTCCCATTCCCGGTCGCCCGCCGCCATTTGCCAACCCATGTATCCGAGATACATCAACGCTCCCAGTCCTCCGATCGCCCTTCCAACCAAAGCGGATCCGACAGCACCGTCTTGAACGCTGTTGTCCAGTTTGGTAAAGACCTCCATAAACCATTTCTCAAATGCGCCGTCGCCCTTTAGAAATTGGAGCAGGTTGCTGTAGTCGCCGTCGGTTTGGGCAAAGCCGATTATCGGCAGCAATATTGCCAAGAGGCAAAATAAGGGTGTAGTATTTCTTTTCATCACTAAAATTTATGTTTGTACTGCTGCATCGTGTTGTGGATGATCTGCTTGTCGGAAGCGGGAGTCCAAGCCTGTGGCAATGCATAAGGCGAATGGTTTTTCAGAATATTTTTATAGTCCAAAAGAAGTGTCGTCTTATCGTTGTGTTTCCTTAATTCCTGCACGAACCTTCTCCATTTGATAAGGGTGTCATGGTACATCAAAAAGCGTTTTCCTCTCGGCATATCCATCGACCTCGACATTGAATATTTTTCCTTGATTAAGTCCAATTCCTCCTGAAGTCTTTTTAAAGTTCCCGTGGTATTGAGCGTTTCGTAGGTTTGCTGGTTCTTCAGCCTCCATTCGATAAAGTTTTGAGGATTGTCTGGAAATTCGGTAATGGGTCTGAGCATCCTTTTGTAGTAGAGCAACCAGAGCGGGTCTGCATCGACCGTCGCCGAAGTCCAATGGGCAAAGTCTTGGACGCTTCTTTTATAGATGGTGTCGGATGCCGCCTTTATCTTTTTTGCCTCTTCCTCTTGAAATTTCACTTGGGCAAAACGCTGGTTTTGAAGTCCCGTCGGTTTTAGCGGTCGGATATCTTCTCCATCCTTATAATCCCTGTTTCTGCTGGGAGCCCACATTCCCCAAACGGTGGCATACGCGAAGTTGGTCTGAATCCCCAAAAGGTATTTTGGATAGGGACGCCAATCGCCCCAACTCTGGAACACCATCCTTTTGTGCTGGGCTACGATGGAGGGGTCGTTCAAACGCTTTACGGTAAACTGCCCGAATACGCCGACTGCTGTCAGCAAAAGCGGAACGAGGGCAAATTTTTTAACTAATTTTTTCATCTTTTTAATTGAATATGTATTTGTATTTCTGGATAATGTCTCCGACAATCGCCCTGTCGATATTGAGGTAGTTTCTTAGCACTGGAACCTGGTACAGGTACGGAATCTTCTTGGCGTTTTCTAACCGCAATATGATGTAGAGGATGTTTCCATTGATGTTCCGAACTCGGGTAAACACCTTTTCAATAAGCATCTCCCTGTCCATCGGATCCATCAGGAAATCCTTGTTCTCGTTCAAAATATCCTGCGTGACTTCCTGCTTGAGTTTTAAGGTCTGTTTGCCGATTTCGACATAGTATTTGGAAACCAAGACGGCATATTCTGGATGTTGCGCCGACAAGTCCAGCATTTTGTTGGAGTTGTTCGCTACCTTTCCCAGATATTGGTACAGATAGATTAACTTTTTGCTCTGCGTGAGTGCCGAGTTGACATTTTTTAGTTGTTGGTAGATGTATTCCTGAATGGCGATGACCTGTGCAGTCTTGTTTTTAATGTCGTCGTACAGTTCCTTCTGTTTTTCATAAGAGTTTAGAAATGCCTGCTCGCTTCCCAGCCTTACGCCGTGGTTGGTGGTCATCTGCACCAAGAGTTTGTCGTTGATAACAATCTGCTGTCCGCTTACAAAACCAACAGAAAAAAACAAGATTCCTCCGATAAATAGTTTTCTCATTTTTAAAAGGATTTGATGTTTTTCATAATGTTCTCGACCACCTGTTTGTCCCGATTCACATAGTATTGAAAGGCTCTTTTGTTTCGTAAGACTTTTGCCTTGATGTCCCGAATCTTTAAAAGCATATGGGTAGAATTTCTGCTCAGCGTCTTGACTTCTCCCAAGGCATAATCCAATAAAATCTTGCGCTCCGACTTTTCCATCTGGTTCATTGCCCCATAGGAAACCACAATCCCGACAATCAGCCTCGTCACCATTTGCAGATCATCCACAAACTGAACCTGTGAAGGCAGAACCGCGATGATGGAATAAGGTGCGGTACTGATTTCATGGATAATGGCTTGCTGGTTTTGGGTGATTTTCGTAATCTCCCTGCTCATCGCAATTCCTGTGGGAATCGCTTGAATGGCGAACGATACGATTCGAAGTCTGTCCTGAATTTTGGTCACCTTGTCCTTGAAATTGTTCCACTGGGTTTTGTTGGCGGTTTCCACCGTGGCATTGGCAATTTGGTTTTTCCGCATCTCCTTCTGCCTCTCGTTTTCATCCATCGTCGCCTTGATTTCTAGGTTCATCATCGGAAAGGATACGTTTTCCTGCTGCCAAGACGGCGTGGAGCCGCCACTGGATGAAGTGAGCACAAAATAAATCAGCAAGCCCCCAAACCCCCGAAGGGGGCTTTTTAAAGCGTTAATTATGGGATGTTTCATTTTCATCTTATTTTTTTACATTGTTCCCCTTTGGGGACAGGGGCTAGAAATTTCTTTTGTATCGGTTCATAATATTTTCTACAATTCCCTTGTCGGTATTGATGTATCCTGCAAATGGATTGATGGAGTTCCAGAATCCCAAACGATTGGCTTTTTCCAGTCTTAACTTGATTGCCAGAAGCCAAAGCTTTAGGTTTTTGACATTCTCGGAAATGTTGTGCAATATCTTGTATCGGTCTCCCGCAGTGGCAAGGTTCAGCTCTCCCGAGGCGAGGATGTCGGAGACATCAGTCACTATTTTTATACTCTGTTCATAGGTTTTCTGTGAAGCCTTTACCCCGAAAATGGCATATTGTGGATGTGCCGATGCCAACTGAACTACCTGCGATGAATAATTGTAGCATTTGTTGAGTTCCGAATAAATCTCCTTCACCTGGATTCCGTTCTGCAAGGTTCCCGAAACTTCCTTCAGACCTTTCAGAATCTTATTCTGAATATCGTTGGCAACCACCATCTGGGTTCCCACCCACGCTTGGGCATCCTTCAGTTTGGAGGTTTCATCAATCACATCGTTCTGCTTGGCTTTCAAGTTTTCTGAATAGAGGATCATCGCCGCCGTTACCGTCGGGTCGATGTAGGTGTTTTGGGAGAAGCCCCATGTCCCCCAAAGGGGGAGAATCAACAGGAAAAGCCTCCTCCAAACCCTCCAAGAGAGGGAATTTATTGAAAGTCCCCTTTGGGGATTTTGGGGCTTATACTTTTTCATATTCCTCGTGTTTTTGGTTGATTAATTCTGAAAAATGGATATTTCGGTTTTCCAATTCCTGCGAGATGATTTTGAAGATATTTTGCCCTTTGTGCGTCTTCTTCATCATCCTGTAATAGGAAACCACCTTTTTGTCCAATGGCTTTTGATAAAGGTTGACGAGCGATACCAAGTTTTCAAGGCTGTCTCCGAAATTTTTCAAATCGCCTACAATTTTTTGCAAAGCCTCGTCGTAGTTTCCGTATTGTTGGACATAGTATTCGACTGCGGATTTTTCTGGTTTTTCCGTGGTGTAGGTTAAATACTGCTCCAAGGAAACCTCATTGCCGTGCACTTCTCCTTTGGAACCCCGCTTCAGATAAAATTCCTTGAAACGGCTTCTTCCAAATTTGTTGTTCAAATTATTGATGGTGAAAATCTTGTTTTGTTCCACCTTGTTCAATGAAAGCAGTGATGCAATCTTGTCGAAGTTGTCCTTGAACTTGGTCTGATCCAGCAATATGAAGGTGTCCGAGTTATTAATAATACTGTCTTTTACGACGGCATTTCCGATGATGTCGTCCAATTCCTGGGTAACAACCACTGCTTCTCCCCAAAATTTCCGAACCGTCTTGTAGAGATAGAGAATATATCCGCCCATCAGTTTGCTGGCAATCGCCTTCCATGCTTCCTCGATGATGAGCGCCTTTCTTCGGTCTTTTCGGAGACGCATTTTCTGGATGAAGGTATCCATGATAATGAGTGTCACGATCGGAAACAGTTTCGGGTTGTCTTTCACATTGTCGATTTCAAAGACGATGAATGGTTCGTCAAAGAGCGTGTTGTCTGCACTTTCGTTGAGTGTCGTTCCATATCTTCCGCCTTTGTAGAAATCCTTCAGCACGAACAAGAATGTCCTTAGATTAAATTCCTTTTCGGTGATGTGGTGTTTCTTATTGTTCAGGTAAAGGGGCAGAAATTTATCGCAGTAGTCATAGAATCCGTTGAAGGAAAGTTCTTTTGCCTCCAATTTTTCTTCGAGCTCCTTAATTTTCTTGATGATGGTTTTTCGGAAGGACTCGTTCCATTCTTCCGCCGTTTTCGGCTGCCTGATAATCTCGTTGGACTTGATGAGGATGAGTTGCGTCTCATTGTAGATTTTTCTCTTATCTTCATCGTTCAAGGTTTCATAAGCTTCGTAAACCTTGTAGAATTTTTCGCTGTCGTAATTCGGGTTGTTCATATTTTTGTCCGGATGATATTCGATGGCGAGTTTTCGGAAAGCCTCCTTAATCTCGTCAGAACCTGCATCGAAAGCGATTCCCAAAATATCGTAATAGTTGTACTGTCCGTTCGACTGGTTCTCAAAATCTGAAATAATGTCTTCCTCGTGGATGTTGTATTTGTTCAGATAGAGAATGAGTTCCTCCGAGGTCTTATGCTCATACCACCTGGTTCCCGAATTGAAATATTGGTGGTAATACGACATCAGCACATTGTCCAAAATAGATTTTTGTGCGGACGACATCGTGGCATCGGGACCTTGCCAAATCAGGAAAATCAAATTGGTCAAAAATTCTATTTTTTCGATGTTGAACTCTTTCTTGTTCATCAAAAAAGGATTCATGGTGATTGGTTTTTCTTCAGTGTATTGGATGTATCTCCCGCCTTTGTATTTGCAGGTTCCCGAATAGGAATCTCCCGTGTCCACAATGACCACGTCATAATTGTAGGTCAGGTATTGCTCAACGATATTGTTCATCAGGAAGGACTTTCCAGAACCTGACGGACCGAGGACAAACTTGTTTCGGTTGTTGATTCTTCCTGTCTTCATCGGCAAGTCCGCCGGATCAACTTTCAATGGAACGCCTTGTCGGTCGGTAAAACGCAGATAAAAATTGGATTCCTCGTTCACGGGGTAACTTTCTTTAAAAAAAAAACACAAGGCCGCTTCGCTTGTCGTCATAAATAAATCGTATTCCCGAAGTTCCGTGGCATTGCCTGGAATGGCGGAGCGAAATAGTTCGAGCTGGTTGTAGGCGTTCTTGGAGACGATAATTCCTTTCGTAAAAAGCTTGTTCTCGATCATCGACTGTATTCCTTCCATTTTTTCCAGTGTATGTGTTGAAAATATTAGGGAGAAATGGGCATTGACCACGAGTTGTCCGTCGATGGCGATATTGTGGAGAAGCGTTTGGATTTCTTCCGCAATAATGGCGTTGGATGGAGAGTTGTTTGCCGCCCCCTCGTGCTTCTTTTTCTTTTTGTCGAGTTCCCGCTGTTGTTGCGCCTGCAGAGGAATGGTGATGACCTGATTGTAGATGATGGTTTCGTAATCCTCCAATTCGTTGATGAAGGTGAAGTTGTCCACCGCCGTTTCCGAGGCTGCTCCGTTTCCTCCCAATATGGAAAAAGGATCTATTTCTGAAGGCAGGTCGATATTTTCGACATCCACATAGGAAATATTTTTGACGAAGCGGTTTCCGATTTGGAGATATTCGTTGGTACTTTTGATATTGTCAAAAACCGGGGTTTCCGTAAACTGCATCGACAATACACCCGAAATGTAGTATTCAAAATCTTTCTCATATAAAAATTGGGGTTCGCAACCGCTCTGCTTCAAGAGCATCAACACCTTTTGGCATTTGTCGCGAAGTTCCTTGTAACTTTTTTCGGAAAACTGGTAGTGCTTGTTTTTCTTCTTGAGTTTGTCGTCCACAATGTCCGTAAACAGGAGTACCGTTTCGATGGTTTTAAATAGTCTTCCGTCAAAATGCTCGGAGTATTTCTGCTGGAGGAACTGGTTGGAGGATTCGGCGGTATATCTCTTTTTGGAAAAGATGTCGAGTTTTTGAACGATTCTTCCTTCGCCAATAATGGATACGACTTGATTCAGCACGGTATGGAAGTTCAGGTAGTTGTCTGGGTCGGCGGAATACTGTTCCACAATGTTCTTAATTCTGATGCCGATAATCGGATTCCCGTACTGTCCGAAGAGGACATCAAAATCCCATCCAAAATCCTTTCCGTAATCGTAGCCGATGAAGGGAATGTCAAATGCCTGTTTCTTTGTCTTTACCATCTTTTAAAAATCTTTTGTTGTTGAGTTTTTTTGGAAAAATGAATATCTGGTCAAAATTTTTGGTCTTGTCGTAGAGTCCGTTTTTGTCCTGCTTCTTGAAAATGAGGTAGACACCTCCTGCGGTTACCAATAAACCTAATAATGAACCCAGCAATCCGAATTTGGATAAGATGAGTGCCGCAACCACACCTGCGCCGATGACGGCTACCGCATAAATGATGTATTTGCCTTTGAGTCCGAAGAATACAAGGGGTTTTTTGAGCCCCTTGTACAGGTAGTATCCCATCTTAAGCAAAGAATGCGGTTACAAATTCCGGAACCACGATAAGGAAGATCATCGCACCGCCGTAGCCGAGGATTTCTTTGTTGACATCCTGGTCGCCGTTCGTCCATTTGTTGTACACCCTCAATCCTCCGATAAATCCTACGAGTCCACCGACTGCCTTTAATATCAGCTTGATGGGGTCCCAATAGTCCTTAATGTCGGAAGCGGCATTGGAGATGGCGGTCGCTCCGCCCTGCGCAAGCATCGGGGTCATTGCCAGCATCACCAAGGCAAGGGTTAGAACTTTCTTTTTTGTCACGTTTTTTCTGATAAAATTTTTCATCATTTTTAAAATTTAGGTTAGTTATGTATGGTAAATTGGTTAAATCGTCGAGTGGTAAACCTTTTGTCCCTCAATATTGTCCACCAGTTTTACGTTGGTTTCAGAAAGGTTGACAAATTCTTTCCATTGGTCTTTCTTGCTCTGTGCATCATTTTTTTTCTTGGAAACTATTGGCTCAATAATTTCTGGCTTTTTGCTGATTTCCGTTTGCTGTGGCGGATTTTCATGGTGTTTGGTTTCGGGCTGTTTTGAGCTGGTCCCATCCAAATCCTCTTCCTCTTCAAATCGTTTCCTCAATTCTTCCAAACTGGGATTGTCTTCAAAATTGTTCTGTCTTTGAATCGGAATGGGTTCGCTTTTTAGGAATGATTTCGGGGTTTTGAGATTTTCCACATCCTCGATGCCGATCAAGGTGGGTTCCTCATTCTCCGCCTGTGCAAAGTCGCCGAGTGAGTATTCTTCTGCAACATCGGTCTGAACGGTTTTCTCTTTTTTTAGGAAAAGGTCGTAGACGATATTTCCGGCATAGTACAGAAAGTAGGCTCCTAAAAGGATGAGTGAGTATTTTAACATAATGTATTGATTTGAGGTTTGTGGTTTATGGATTATTTTTTTCTTGTCTCTTTTGTCTCTCGTTAAAGCGCAACTTTTTTGACCTCGCTGATCTGCTGTATAATTTCGTCGAACGGCTTCTTTACGGCGTATTTTTGCTCGTAGGTGAGTTTTCTCGTGTCGATGGTTTGGAGGCAGTTTCTCTTGAACACGGGATTTTCTAGTAGAGTTCCGTATTTTGCCAACTCGATATCCATTTCCTTTTGGTTGAGATATTTGTAGCCCTTGTCGTATTTGGAGCGGATGAAGATTCTTTCCGCCTCGCTTTCCAACAAACCCAGAAGATTTTTGAATACCAAGGTTGATTTTACGGACACATCGGAATACTCAAAGGGAATGATGATGAAGTCGCTGTACACCAAAACATCGCTGTATCTCTGGTCCAGTGTTCCCGCCAGATCGAACAGGAACAGGTCTTTGCTTTCTTTCAGGTCGACAACCTGTTCCAAGTCCTCGAAAGGCGGCTCATCGTCATCTTCGCCAATGACTTCCACCTCGTAGAGTTTGGGCAGTTCCGAGTCCGCATCCTCCCTCCATTTGTTGAAGAAGGATTTTTGGTAGTCGAAATCAAACACCTTGATCTTCCTTGTAGAAATTCTGGAGAGATAGTTGGCGAATGCGATGGCGAGGGTGGTTTTCCCTGTTCCGCCTTTTTGGGTGGCAAATGTGATGATCATTCTTATGTTCTTTTTTTATTTTTGCGTCTTTTTCTTAACTCTTCTTCGGCAGGGTCTCTCCCTGTTCCTCCCGACGGTTTGGTGAATTGGAAAATCAGGTCGTCTATGGTTCTATCCAGTTCCTTGGAAAGATTTTCATCTCTACTTTCCGGTGTCAATTCTTTGCTTGGATTGAGGAATTTTTGATAGGCATTCTCTCCAATTAAGTTTTCCAATGAACCCACATAATGCAGTTTGGAGTGGACGGCATAATATTTTCCATCTTCCGATTTTATGAGGTGGACATCCTTGTTATTCTGTGTTTCGACATAATCCTTTACCTCGTTTTTTATGGCGTTGAAAACCTCGCTGTTCTTTATTTTCTTAGACTCGAAAAGCATAAATTCTATTATAGCGTTTTCGGGATTCTGGCGTTTCAGATGCTCCATTAATATTTGTTTTGAAAAACTGTCCGCCAGATTATAGTCCTTTAGACTTTCAAAAAGTTTCTTGTCAATTTTCTCATCGGTCATCTCAAACAGGTCGTCCATCTTCATGATCTCACTTCCCTTGAACACCTTTCCCGATTTGTGGTCGATGATGCTGTATCCGAAGGGTTTCTGTCCGTCCTTGTGGTGGAAGACCACATCCAGTCCGTAGATGTCCCGCAATTTTTTCTGGAGCTCGCTCTCGAACTCTATCTTGGGTTTCCAATGGTCGCTGTGCCTTTCTTCCGGTAGCAGTGATTCCTGCGCCCTTCTGTCCTCTACCTTGAAGACTTTATTGGAACAGAGGTCTTTGTATTTGCTCAAAATGGCTTTCAGCTGTCTCATTCGTCCGTTGTCCGAATTGGGGGTAAAACTGATTTGGTTACCGTGGATGGTTTTAAGTTTTACCCCGTTCTTCAGAATGGAAAAGTCATTTTCATCATTTGTGTCTTTAGTTAGTTTGAACCCGCTTCTTTCAAGCAGGAGTTCCAGTTGGCTGAGTGAAGCAATTTGATAGTTTAGCAGTTTTTCTAATTTTTCCTCGGAACTTACTCCGTATCGTTTTTCTAGTGTATCTGCCAATGCTTTTTGGGCTTTCAAGCGTTCGTAACTGTCGTTGATTTTCTTTCCGGTCTGCTTGTCAACCCTTGTGGAGACGATATGGACGTGGTTGTTCTCGGTGTCGCTGTGGTAAACAACTATGAACGGCTGTTTTCCGTAGCCCATTTCCTGCATGAAGTCTTTGGCGATTTCGGTGATTTCTTCCTTGCCATGATTCTGATATTTTGCAGAAATGACGGCGTGGAACTGTGGTTTCTTTACCTTCTCATTTTTTGAAATGGATTTGAAGTAGTCCCGAACCTGCTCCGGACTGCTTTCCCCATTGATGAAGGAGGGAAAGTTTTTCATCAGCATCAGTTCTCCTGTTCCTTTCTCCATCTTTTTGTCGTTGTACTGAACGCCGTGAAAATCCGAGCCTGAAGCAGGAATAATCTTGACAATCATTTTGCGAGCATTTCATAGATCTTTTCGAAGATTTGGTTTTGCTGCTTCTTCAATTTGGCGATTTCTGAAAGCTTTGCGGTGAAGTTTTTCAGTTCTGATTCCGAAATAAACTTTTGTCCGTTTGCAATTTTCGCTACCTGGTTGATGTTGGTCTCTATCTTGATGAAGACGTTGTCTTGTTTTTCAATGAACGCCAGTATCTGTCTTCTTTCGTTGTCTAAAATTCTGTTCTCAACTGATGCCGTCAGTAAGTCGGTCAATGTGAGGTTTCTGTCTTTGCATATTTTTTTCCAGTCCTGTTTTTTGGTTTTGGATATTCTGAATTTTATGTAGTCTTCTTTTTCCATTAAGGACTTTGTTGAATCATCAATTAGGGCAGATAAGGCTTGATCCAGTTGGAATATCCTTGAACTTCTCCGTAGGTGTAGTAGGATGTGGACATTGCGTTTAGGGAGGTTTGCGGAATCTGGATGCTGTAATTCTCCAGCAGGGCTGGAAAATATTGCGTGGAATTTTCCGTATGCAGTAAGACAATCTGGTTGGGAATGTATCCGATGTCGCTGTAGATGCTCGCAATGCTGATGAAGGCGTTTCCCGTAATCGGTGCGGAATCAGAAGACCTGTACATCTGAAACCATACATTTACAATTCCCTGTACTTTTCTGAACAAAACCGCTCCCTTTAGTCCTCCGAAATTTTTGGTTCCGATGGTGTAATATTTTGAGGAGGTAAGATAGGCGTGGCTATTTCCCGAATAGTTTACAGGGGCGGACCAAGTTGAAGTTGCTGTCAGTGCGGCGGTGCTGTTGGGATCGAAGGTGAGTACAATTCTGTATTCGACAGGCTGTTTCTCCTTTGCGAAATTCTGCCATACGTTGCCGTCAAAATAATACATTCCTGATTCTGAAATATTGATGACCTGCCCCGAAAGATTGGAAGCCGGAGCGGTGGCAAATACAACCGCACCTTTTTTTGCCTGTGTGTAAAACTTGTTCGCCAACTGGTCGCCCGTTATCCTTGGAGGAATAATCCCGTCATGATGTGAGGTGTCGTTTGGTTTTCCTACTACATCAAAAGTAGTTTCGGGTGTCTGTGTGTTTATTCCGACCTGCGCATTGAGGTTGATGGCAAAAAGTGTCAGGAGAACATAGAGGGTTGCTTTCATTTTTTTGATTAAAATTTCTGTTGCAAAATTGGGACATCAAATCCGTGAAAACAATAGTGTTCATGGGGCGTGGGCTAAATAAGAACAATTTAGACGAGTTTAGATTCTCCGAAGATTAAAAAAGAATAATTTAGACGAGTTTAGATGCTTGAACCAGATTTGGTGATTAAAAAAAACAAGTTCCGCCGTTTTTTCCCCTTTTGCAAAAAGGCAAGACCGTCTTTGTCCCAAAACTTGAAAAGTTTGTGGGTACAAAGACACATCTTGCAACAAAAGTTTACTGATTTTTTTAGAGGTCTGAAAAGGTTCCTCGAATGCTTATATTAGGGTTGTTTTGCGGTTTTTTATGATAAAGTTGCTTTGGAAGGAAAAAAACATGGAAAACGGGGAGAATTGAGGTGTAACTTTTCTACCCACGTTTGCGAGTAGGATGTGGCTGATTTACGCAGGTTGCATGATAACCTGTAGCTAAATTACCCAACTTATTGAAAAAGATAAGTTTATTTGGTGCAGGTTTTGAAGGAAGGTGTGTCTTTTTATCATTGAAATTTTTGTCAGAATGCTTATCATTTAGGAAAATGTAGGGTGGGTCTATTTTACCCAGGTTGATTTTGAACTTGTGTCTATTTTTCGCAGGTGGTTACTTTGGGAGTGCATATTTAACAAAAGAATCGGAAGGACTGAAAATTCTGTAGATGATTATTTCAGAGTTATTTTTTAGATTTTAGTTTAGATAATCTTGGAATTAAAAATAATGAAAAAGATTCTCTTGGAAATGGGCTTTTTTACGCGGCTTTGTGATTGGGATGTGCCCAATTTACGCAGGTTGAAAAATTGCCTGTGGTTAAATCAGGCAGGTTTTTGAAAAAGATGACTTTATTTGTTGAGAATTTGCACTAATAATGCACGGAAATCCCTCGTTTCTGTAAGAAATCTTAGCATTAACAATTATTTTTTTAAAAAAAACATCAAGCTTGATACCCCAACAATTTCCTAATTTGATAGAAAAACCTTTCAATTAGCCTTAAATCCTCGGTGACAATCTCGGCACTTCCTTTGAGCTCTCTGTCAAATGGCAACTTTTTCCCAAAAGAAGTCCGCAATCCTTTTGGAAGCAAAACGTCAACATAATAGTTCCCTTTATCATCTGGAGTAAGAGAAATGTTTTGGACCTTGCCTTCAACGATTCCATATTCTTGGTATCGGTAATTATCAAGCTTTACTAAAACCTTTTGATTTGGTTTAACTTTACCGGAATTCACTGATGGAATCAACATCCGACCAACAACTAATTCCTTATCATTGGGTAGAACAGACATCACAATATCACCGGGTTTTACAAATTGGTTCTCGCCCCAAAATTGTTGGAAACTAACTACTCCTTCAGTAGAAGAAATAATGAGATAATTTTGTTCCCATTGTCTCAGTGATTTTCTTAGCTGTTCAAATAATTGGAGCGTTTGGGAGCTGTATGTAATCTTATCTTTCTCAGTATTTATTGATGCACCGCTTTTGGTTTTATTTAGATTTGAAACCGCTTCCTGCATCTGTGACAATGTTATATTGATATTTTTCAAATTTTGTTCTGCCTGTAGAAATTTTGTTTTTTCATTTTCTAGTTCCATCGCGGCAATTACACCTTGATTGAACAATTCTTGGGAGCGCAAGTATTTTTTTTGGTAAGGTCAAATTTTGTAACTTCTAAGTTCCGCTGCTGTTGTAATGTAGCAATCCTTGCCCTGTATTCCCCAAGACTTTGGTTTGCTGCAATATTTTCAGGAGCATAGGGCTTAAGACGAGTAAAAAGTTTTTCATCCTGCAATGCTTTTGCAAAACTATTGTATTCTCCCTGTATTTCGCCAAGTTTGAAGGTTGATGCCTGTTGAGTAGGGAAGTAGAGAACTTGTGATGATGACATTGAATCAACTATATCTTTTAGAGCTAGAATATCCTTGTAATCAGCAGCTGACTGAAGCACCATCATGACTTGATTTTTATTTACAGACTGATGATCTTTCACTAAAATTTTTTCAATTTTAGAATTTGTTCTTGCTTCAAGTTTTTCAGGTGGATTTTTGGAAGTTACGACTATGGGGGCAGGTATAAACTCAGGATATTTAATTACATAACTCATCAAGAGAACCATCAGGAGAATGACGAAAATTACCGTGTTTCCCCATCGAATCATCCAATGTGGCGGCTGCGTGAGAATATCCTGCACGTTTTCTGAACGTAGTTCAAGATTGTCTAATATGTATTTTTCCTTTTCCAATTTATTATTAAATTTTAAAATGTCCCAAATACGTCATAACAATATCCAAACTCTTTGTATTAACTGTGGAGCCATCATGAATACAATTATCTGTTGGAGCTATATAGTTGGTCCTTAAATCCTCCGTAGATTTTTTTTTTTAGCCATTTCATGAGTTTTTAAAAGGTTAATAAAAACAAAGTTACTAAAACGGCAAATGGGAAAAGCTACCGGAGGTTTAGTTCAACAGCTAAGTTCTTGTTGCGTGCGAATAACGAACAGTGATACCCTATTTAACGGAAGCTTCGGGAGTTTTTTTTCAGCATTATGGGTTTATCGGCGAAGGATTTTAGAGATTTACAGGGGATTTCTGAAAGAGTCTCTTTTTTGGGCGGTTTACCCGTTTTTAGTTAATTTTACAAAGTTACAGATTTAGGCGGTTGTTAAAGCTGCCGAAGCTTTAGTTCAGCGGATCTTTAAGTTATTAATTTCTTTAAAAAAATAGAAAAATCTATAATAAATCTGTTATTTCTCCAATTTATTTTTGGTTTTAAATTGGATCTATACTGTGGAAGAAGTGATGTAAGCAGGGAAGAACAGTCGATTTAAAAAAATCTATAAATGTAATTGTCCGGCAAATGAGTAAAAAAAACTTGGTTGATATCATAGAATTTTCAGAAGAGTTATCTGAACCAATTAAGACACTGAATTACGAGTGGCTTGAAAAATATTTTCGTATAGAAGAAGGTGATGTTGCATCACTTTCAGATCCCCAAAAGCATATCATAGACAAAGGCGGCCATATTTATTATGCTAAACTCAATGGTGAAATTGTTGGTACAGCCTCACTGTTAAAGAAAAGTGAAACGGTTTACGAATTAGGTAAATTGGCTGTCAGCGACAAAGCACAGGGACACGGTATTGGGACAATATTGATTGAACATTGCTTAAATATTGCCAAACAAAAACAAATAACGATACTTATTTTATACTCAAACACAACGTTGCAATCGGCTATTCATTTATTTAGAAAATATGGGTTTGAAGAAGTTGAACTTGAAAGTGGAGTTTACGAAAGAGCAAATATCAAAATGGAGAAACACTTTTAAACAGGAAAGAACAGCCGTTTTAGAAAAAAATTATAAAGAATCCAGCGGACTTTTTATCCTGGACTTTGAAAGGTCTGTCACATGCGTGTAGATTTGGGTGGTTTTAATGGAATTATGCCCAAGGAGCTCCTGAATAAAGCGGATATCGGTTCCTGTTTCCATTAAGTGAGTGGCAAAACTGTGGCGCAATCCGTGAATACCGACTTTCTTGCGAATGCCTGCCTTTTCCATCGCCTTCCTAAATACCGCCTGCGCAGACCGTACAGAATATGCCTCGCCTTCTTTACCCTCGAAAAGGTAAACCTTTGGGCGGTAGCTCAGGTAATATTCCCGCAATTCGGGCAGTAAGCTTTGGGGAAGTACGGCGATGCGGTCTTTTTTACCTTTCCCCTGTTCGATGCGCACCAGCATTTCCGCACTGTCGATATCGGAAAGTTTTAACGCTACCACTTCACTCACACGGAGCCCCATGCCGTAACACACTTTCAGAACAAGTGAATGTTTGAGATTTAGTGTGGCAGCTATTATTTTCTTGATTTCAGCTTTGCTGAGCATTTTGGGAAGCAGCAGCTTTTTCTTTGGGCGCGGAATGTCGAAAAACATTTTTTGGCGGTGGAGCACTTGCTCAAAATAAAACTTTACGGCATTCATGCGGCTGTGGATTTCGCTTTCCGAGAGTTTCAGTTTTTCGTGGCAGTAGAGGAAATAAGACCGCAAACGTTCGGGAGAAAGCTCCTGCACGGGATAACTTTTTAGGATGTAGAGCAACTGTGCAAATTCTATGCTGTAAGTGCGTAAGGTATTTTGACTGTACCGCTTCAGCAGGAGATGTTCCTGGAAACGCTGGAACTCCGGCAAATTGACAAGGTGAATTTTGGAGAGTACTGCCTTGCCGGTTATTTTCTCGGGCAGCCCAAAAAGTTTGCGGTAGTGCCTGTTATCGGTAACATACCATTTTTTTTGTGAGGCGGACCACCGTGCTTTTGTGTGTTCGCGCAGAAAGGAAATGAGCTGCCGGTCTTTTTCAAACTGCACCCAAATAACGTTGGAGCCGTTGTGAGTTCCGGAGGAAAACTGAAATCTTTTGTCTGAAAAATCCATACCACCACTGCGTATTTTTTATATATTAAAAAAAGCTAAAATCAGATGGCGTTGGATGTTATCCGCCGCCAATAATTTAAAATACGCAATCCAAATATAGCTATAAAATATTAATATACAAATACTTAATAAAGATTCAAAAAAAATTACGATTTTATGATGCTTGATTCATAAATATTCATATATTTGAGTGTTAGCGGTCAGGTAAGGACAACAAAAACTTTCTGGTCGGAATAAATATTTAATATATCATAAATGTGAAAGAAATAACCTTCGAATTCAAACCACTAAATGAAACACAACTGCCAATATTAACAAAGTGGCTTAACTATCCACACTTACAAGAATGGTGGAATTCAGAAGAAATAACACTTGAGAAGGTTCGGGATAAATATCTACCAAGAATTTTAGGTAATGATTCCGCAAGACCCTATATAATCTATCTTGATAAAAAACCTTTTGGATATATTCAATATTACTATGCATCGGAGGGCGACCCAAATTGGTGGCCAGATGAACCTGGACAAGGTGTCATTGGAATTGACCAATTTATTGCTGACAACAAATTATTAGGTAAAGGTTATGGAACGCTGATGATAACTCAATTTATTCATTTTCTGACAAAACAAATTAACATTACAGAAGTACGGGTTGACCCAAGACCTGATAATCATAGAGCAGTTAATTGTTATGAAAAAGTAGGCTTTCGTAAAGTTCAAAATATAATTACACCAGACGGACCTGCGACAATGATGATACTTGACATTACTCTTATCGTAAATGAATGAAAATTTTTGACATTAATAAGATTGAGAAAACCCGAACCGCCAACAATGGCTATAAGTAATTGCTTGTTCTCACCTACTTCTGAAAATCCTCGCGGATTTTCAGTTTGGTGTGTATTTGCAAAGTTTCGTGCTAAACCACGCAACTACTCATAGCCGAGACCGTTAGCGGTCAGCTTAAAAGACGACACCGACAAAAATGAAAAAAGAAATTATATCCCAAATAATTGGACAACTAAAACAAGATGACAATTTCCCCGATTGGTGGAAAAGTGAAGAAATATCCATTCCGTTTTTTGACAATGAGAAATTGACGATAACTTTTATGGATTTTGAACCTGAACACGATAAGACTTTTATTAAAGAAGCTGACCAAGCTTTGAGAAATTTTCTTGCACTAAAAACAGATGACCGAAATTCAATTTCAGAATTAGCGTACAAAAACTGTATGGACTTTTTGGAAGCAGTAGAATATGACGAAGATTACGAGCCATTAAGACAAATAAATAACAAAAACGAAATTTGGAACTTTATACAACCGAGCGAAATTTATGTAACAAGACGACCTTACAATGACCAAGACATTTATGTTTTCATTGCTTGTGAATGCGATTGGGAACAAGAACACGGACTTCAATTGGTATTTAGGCAAGGAAAAAAGCTTACAAGAATAAGCGACCAAGATGGACATTTAACAGAAGCTGATGCCTATGACAAACCAGACGAACAAGATGAACTTTTATCAAAGTTTTAAAAATAAACCCCAAAAAGCCGAACCGCT
>NZ_JAULSJ010000100.1:0-418 GCF_030518295.1 Chryseobacterium urinae
CTCATATTGAAACCCATCCAAGTAATCGGTGGTTCTGGTTCCCAGAGCATAAGCATAGGAAGGATCTTTATAATTATGTACTTTTCTCATCTTTACGCCATCTGCTCTGTAAAGATAATTCGTATTTACATATACTTTATTGCTCCTGTCGTAACTTGCAAAATCACTGAACTTAATGTATTTCGGAAGATTTAAAAAATTATAATCAATCTGAAGAATACCTTTATCCTTATGATCTTTCATGTTTCCGTTCAGGTCGTAGGAAATGGTGTTTCCTGAAGTATCCGGATAGCCTCTGTAATCTGTTGAGGAATCGGTAACGGAAGTCAGCCTGTTTCCGGTATAAATATATCCAAGATCATCAATATTAAATGCAGAAGCACCTTGCTGAGATTGCGCAGATCTTTTCAGGTTTGAA
>NZ_JAULSJ010000101.1:0-418 GCF_030518295.1 Chryseobacterium urinae
TTCATATTGAAACCCATCCAAGTAATCGGTGGTTCTGGTTCCCAAAGCATAAGCATAGGAAGGATCTTTATAATTATGTACTTTCCTGATCTTTGAGCCATCTGCTCTGTAAAGATAATTCGTATTTACATATACTTTATTGCTCCTGTCGTAACTTGCAAAATCACTGAACTTAATATATTTCGGAAGATTTAAAAAATTATAATCAATCTGAAGAATACCTTTATCCTTATGATCTTTCATGTTTCCGTTCAGGTCGTAGGAAATCGTGTTTCCTGAAGTATCGGGATAACCTCTGTAATCTGTTGAGGAATCGGTAACGGAAGTCAGCCTGTTTCCGGTATAAATATATCCAAGATCATCAATATTAAATGCAGGAGCACCTTGCTGAGATTGCGCCGACCTTTTCAGATTGGAT
>NZ_JAULSJ010000102.1:0-416 GCF_030518295.1 Chryseobacterium urinae
GAGCCGACTGTTTTCTGAAGCTGTTCAGGGCATCCAGAAGAAGGCTTTCCTGTGAAGGATCTGCGGCATCATTGTCGGAAGCCGTTACAATCCCTGAAACCGGAACTGCGGAGGTCAGCTGGTCGTAAGTGATTCCCTCCACCTTGGCAATGGGCTGGGTTTTGTGGTATCCCCAGACAACGGCTACCGGAATTCCGTCCTTGGTGGTGTACTGTAAAAGGTTTCCTTTTTCATCGTATCTGTCGTAGGTAACATCAGTGGATGAAGTACCGCTGAGTTTATCATACGATTTCTGGGATAACGGAAGCACGAGGTTTCCTGCCTGAGGCGTAGGAAGGGAAGCCGGGTACACCGTTTCTGTTTTGCCCAGTGTTTTGGTAACACCGCCAACGGTTTGCGTAACGGTGGTTTCCAAT
>NZ_JAULSJ010000103.1:0-401 GCF_030518295.1 Chryseobacterium urinae
AGCCATGAAGAGTTTATCCGCCGTTTTGTGATGCATATTTTACCGAAAAGATTTGTAAAAATCCGTCATTATGGTTTTTTGAGCAGCACCTGGAAGCGTATCAAACTTAAAAATCTACAACAAAATTTAGGCATCCAGCCCAAAGAAAAGCTTCCGCCAAAAGCTTTTCAGCCGAAATGTACGTGTTGTAAAGATGGAAATCTTGTGACGATTGCCACGTTCGATCTACGAGGTCCGCCAAGTTGGTTTTTGGAGATGAGCCGAAATTTACCTGCTCCTAAATCTGCATTTTAGCGGATTTGGGTAAGGGAAATGTTAACCTAACGTGAAGGAAAGCACGATAAAACCAAGAAAAACTCGCCAAAATCACCCACAAAAAAAGAGACTCTTCTCAAAGTCTC
>NZ_JAULSJ010000104.1:0-394 GCF_030518295.1 Chryseobacterium urinae
CAGGATCAGACATCGTTGGGATGCTATTGAAATGGAAAATACGGTAACGCAAGGACTGGGGGAAGAAAAAAACTCAGGCACAGAAATATTTGAAAACGGTGATTCACGCAAACAGCTTTTAGCAAGAAGCCGGTATTTGCTTTATAAAACCCGTGAAAAATGGACACTTTCCCAAAAACAAAGAGCTGCTATTCTTTTTGCTCAGTATCCTGATCTGGAGAAAGCATATCAATTGACCGATGGACTGCGAAAGATTTATAATCAGAATATTCCAAAATCATTGGCGATGACTAAACTGGCGCATTGGTTCAAAGAGGTGGAAGAAGCAGATTTTAAATCTTTTTCTACCTTAAGAAAAACAATAATGAATCATTATAGGGATATTTTAAACTAT
>NZ_JAULSJ010000105.1:0-393 GCF_030518295.1 Chryseobacterium urinae
ATAGTTTAAAATATCCCTGTAATGATTCATTATTGTTTTTATTAAGGTAGAAAAAGATTTAAAATCTGCTTCTTCCACCTCTTTGAACCAATGTGCCAGT
The DNA here is from genome assembly GCF_030518295.1 of Chryseobacterium urinae. Lineage (NCBI taxonomy): Bacteria > Pseudomonadati > Bacteroidota > Flavobacteriia > Flavobacteriales > Weeksellaceae > Chryseobacterium > Chryseobacterium urinae. The sequence continues at coordinate 101 of NZ_JAULSJ010000105.1, forward strand.
TTAGTCATCGCCAATGATTTTGGAATATTTGATTATAAATCTTTCGCAGTCCATCGGTCAATTGATATGCTTTCTCCAGATCGGGATACTGAGCAAAAAGAATAGCAGCTCTTTGTTTTTGGGAAAGTGTCCATTTTTCACGGCTTTTATAAAGCAAATACCGGCTTCTTGCCAGAAGCTGTTTGCGTGAATCACCGTTTTCAAATATTTCTGTGCCTGAGTTTTTTTCTTCCCCCAGTCCTTGCGTTACCGTATTTTCCATTTCAATAGCATCCCAACGATGTCTGATCCTA
>NZ_JAULSJ010000106.1:0-384 GCF_030518295.1 Chryseobacterium urinae
CTGAGCCTTCATCCGCATTTGCACTGCATTGTTCCGGGCGGTGGAGTGGATGAAAGCGGAGCTTGGAAAAATCTACGTTCAGACGGCAAATTTTTGTTTCCGGTAAAGGCTTTGAGTAAAGTTTTCAGGGCTAAATTTTGTGAGAAATTAAAAGATAAAAACTTTGAAGAGTATACCAAAATCAGGCAAAATCTGTGGGAAAAGTCTTGGGTTGTTTACGCCAAAAAGCCTTTTGGAAGCCCAAAATCTGTGGTAGAATATTTGGGCAGATACACGCATAAAATCGCCATCAGCAACCAGAGAATCAGGAAAATTGACGCGGAAACGGTAACTTTTTCTTACAAAGATTACCGCCAAAAAGGCATCAAAAAGCAGATGGTTTTG
>NZ_JAULSJ010000107.1:0-370 GCF_030518295.1 Chryseobacterium urinae
GAAGAGCAAAAGCAGCAGGATAAAGGCAGACGCTGCATTGATACTTAGATATCGCCCCCGATTTTATTCCCCTGCTGCTGTTTTCTTCCAAATCCGGATAGAACATTGTTGGTAAAAACTTTTACCATGGTGGATCAGAAGAAAACCTCTTTATAAAAAAAGATTTACAATGACAAAATTATCAAAAAAAGTGATTGGTGTAGATGTAGGATTGAAGTTTTTAACGGTAAGCTTAAATGACAGTAACAATCAGGATCAGGTTTATAATATCGAAAACAGCCGGGGCTCTATTTTATCTTTTCTAAAGAAAATATCATCAGATGATTATTGTTTCGTTATCGAAGCTACAGGCAATTACAGTAGCAGAGTG
>NZ_JAULSJ010000108.1:0-341 GCF_030518295.1 Chryseobacterium urinae
TGTTGAACTAAACCTTCGGTAGCTTTCTCAGCGCTATATTTAGTTACTTTGTAAAACTAATTAAAAATCAGTAAAATGGCAACAAAAAAAAGAGTGTAGAAGAGCTTAGAGAAAACAAAATTATCAATCAGGCAAAGCGCGAAGTTCCGGGATTTGCGGAGCTTTTGCATAGGTTTGAACGTACGGTTTCGGTGTTGGGAAGAAGCCAAAGTACGTTTCAAAATTACTCCAGACACGTCGCTGCGGTGTCGCTACATTTCGGGAAAATTCCTACAGAATTGGATACCGAGCAAATTCACGATTACCTTTTTTACCTTCATAAAAAATCTAAATCGCCTTCG
>NZ_JAULSJ010000109.1:0-334 GCF_030518295.1 Chryseobacterium urinae
GAGCCACGAGGAGTTTATACGCCGTTTTGCGATGCATATTTTGCCGAAAAGATTTGTGAAAATCCGTCATTATGGTTTTTTGAGCAGCACCTGGAAGCGTATCAAGCTTAAAAATCTACAACAAAAATTAGGCATCCAGCCTAAAGAAAAGCTTCCGCCAAAAGTTTTTCAGCCGAAATGTAGTTGTTGTAAAGTTGGAAATTTGGTAACGATTGCCACGTTCGATCTTCGAGGTCCGCCGCAATGGTTTTTGGAGATGAGCCAAAGCCAGCCAACGCCTAAAAAATAGATTTTTGGGTAAGGGAAATTATGCCCCAACGTGAAGGAAAACACG
>NZ_JAULSJ010000011.1:0-138431 GCF_030518295.1 Chryseobacterium urinae
CATCCCTTAATTTCGCGGCTTTAATAAAATCAAGATTTTTCGCAGCAGCTTCCATTTCCTTCTGCTTTTGCGCGATTACTTTTTCCATGTCTTCAGAAGTGTAGCTTGCTTTGGCTTCAGCAACTTTCTGTAAAATTTCTTTTTGTGTATATTTTTCATCCGGAAAATCTTTGCTTCTTCCGACGAGGCTTTCAGAAATCTTCTTATTTAAAGCTACCGGAACTTTGCCGTGTTCTTCGTTGTACTGCATTTGTTTTGCACGTCGGTATTCAGTCTCATCAAGCGTTGCCTGCATCGATTTTGTGATCTTATCGGCATACATAATGGCTCTTCCGTTAAGGTTTCTTGCGGCACGGCCAACGGTTTGGATCATCGATCTTCGGCTTCTCAACATCCCTTCTTTATCAGCATCGAGGATGGCTACTAAAGATACTTCCGGTAAATCCAGACCTTCTCGCAATAAATTTACCCCGATTAAAACATCAAAAAGTCCCACACGCAGATCCTGCATGATCTGGATACGTTCCAAAGTTTCTACATCGGAATGGATGTACCGTGTTCTGATCCCGAATTTGGTAAAATATTTTGTTAATTCCTCCGCCATTTTCTTGGTTAACGTCGTTACCAGAACCCTTTCGTCAAGATCCGCTCTCTTCTGGATTTCCTCCATTAAATCATCAATCTGATTCTGGGTAGGCCGGATTTCAATAATAGGGTCTAAAAGTCCGGTCGGACGGATAATCTGCTCAATATAAGCACCTCCTGTTTTTTCCAGTTCATAATCCGCAGGAGTTGCCGAAACATAAATAACCTGATTCTGAATGGCTTCAAATTCTTCAAATTTCAAAGGACGGTTATCCATTGCGGCAGGAAGCCTGAATCCGTATTCCACCAAAGCTTCTTTGCGGCTACGGTCGCCTCCGTACATCGCATGAACCTGTGGAACTGTAACGTGGCTCTCGTCAATCACCATCAAATAATCTTTAGGGAAATAATCCAATAAACAGAAAGGTCTTGTTCCCGGTAATCTTCCGTCGAGATACCTCGAATAATTTTCAATTCCGGAACAGTAACCCAGCTCTTTAATCATCTCCAAATCGAGTTCGGTTCTTTCCTGTAATCTTTTGGCTTCCAGTGGTTTTTCAATAGAATTGAAAAAATCAACCTGCTTTACCAGATCATCCTGAATATCGCGGATTGCGCCGTTCAAAGTTTCTTTTGAGGTTACAAAAAGATTGGCAGGATAAATCTGAATCTGTTCAAAAGCTCCCGTCACATTTCCTGAAACCGGATCAAAGCTCTGGATTTTTTCAATTTCGTCCCCGAAAAACTGAATTCTGATTGCGTTATCCGCATAAGCCGGGAAAACATCAATCACATCTCCCTTTACACGGAATGTACCTCTTTGGAACTCGTTTAATGTTCTGGAATATAGTGCATTAACTAAAGAATGAAGAAGTGCGGTTCTGGTCACTTTTTCACCAATCGCAATGGAAATTAAAGATTTGTGAAATTCTGTCGGGTTTCCGATACCATAAATACATGATACGGAAGCAACAATCAGAACGTCCCGTCTTCCGGAAAGTAAACTCGCGGTTGCGGAAAGTCTTAGTTTTTCAACTTCTTCGTTGATACTCAGGTCTTTTTCGATGTAAGTTCCGGTTGTGGCGATGTAAGCTTCGGGTTGATAATAATCGTAGTAACTTACAAAATATTCAACGGCATTTTCAGGGAAGAATTCTTTAAACTCCATGAAAAGCTGTGCCGCCAAAGTTTTGTTATGAGCTAAAACCAAAGTCGGCTTTTGGACATTCTGCACCACATTGGCAACGGTAAATGTTTTTCCGGATCCGGTAACTCCTAAAAGCGTTTGGTATTTTTCCCCGATTTCGATTCCTTCGGTGAGCTTTTCTATCGCTTGTGGCTGATCTCCGGTAGGTTTATATTCTGATTGAAGTTTAAAATTCATAAAAATTGTGATGTTATCCTAACAAAAATACGAAAGATATATTTGACATCAGAAAGTATTTCATACCACAGATTCAGCTTTAAATAAAAGTTCAAACAGATTTTATATGTAAAACAAAAACAGCACCCAATCTGAATGCTGTTTTATTTTAAAAAAATCGATCCTAATTTTGAAAAGACATCGTTAGTGGAATTCTCATTCTGTAGCGAACTTGTTTTCCGTCTTTTTCAGCGGGTTTCCAAACGATGTTTTCATTGGCTTTTTTGAAAGAATTTATTGCTTCTGTATTAAATGCTTCATTGTTTCCTGATGCTTTTATATCCGCAATATTTCCGTCTTCCAGAACAGTGTAGTTGATTTCAGTTCTGTACGGTTCTTTGCTTACATTAACTTTATTTCCGTCAAATGATTTTGACATTTTATTCCTCATTTCGTTAATTCCTCCCGGATATTGAGGAAGCAATGTGGGCTCATCTTTTACCATTTCATTTATAGTACTTTGTGAAGTTTCCTGCTTTAATATTGTGTTTTTATCCTCTTTTGGTCGGATGGTATCCTGAACTGCTTTTTCAGTATTTGCTTTTTTTAAAAGTTCTGCAACGTTCTCAGTTTCGTTATGTAAAGCATCATTTTTGAAAGCATTACTATTTTCTTCATTATTTTCAATGATCCGATCTTTCACAGGTTCTGAAATTGTTTCATGTGTTTTTTCGATCATCTTTTCGATTGGAGTTGCATAGGTTTTCTGTACAAATAATCCAAAAGCAATCAGTAAAATCGGAATGCTGATTACTTTTTTTAAGTCTGCCAGCTTAGATTTTTTGGTGTTCATCATAATAAATCGTTTTTTGGTGTTTTTGAAATTGAATGTATGGGTAAGGTTATAGTTTTGGCTTGAAATAATTTCTTCCAGAATTAAATTCTGATAGTCTTTTATGGTAAAATCATTTTTTAAGACAGATTCGTCCGCCAGAAATTCATGATTGGTAATCATTGCTTTTTTGTAGAAATACACAGACGGATTGAACCACGTAAAAGCCTTTATGATTTCAACAATAATAATATCAATGCTGTGTTTCTGTTCCAGATGACTCTTTTCGTGAAGAAATATTCTGGAATCTATTTTGTTGTCAATCAGATAGTTTTTTCCTAAATAAATTGTATTCCAGAAGCTGAAAGGCGAAATAGGTTCATTTGTGATGATGATATTTTGATTCTGATAGATCATTTTTTCACCCTTCAGATTTTTAATTTTTACATATGAAATAATAGTTCTTATCAGGAAAATCAATGTTACGATTCCGTACAATATCCAGATCAGATTCATCCAGTTAAAACTTTCCTGTTTCGGCGTAATGTCCATAACCTGTTGTGTTGCTTCAATCGTTTTCTGCAAACGATTAACAGTTTTTTGAGCTTCCGATTGAATGGAAATGAACGGAACGGTGCAAGAAAATACAAGGGAAAACAAAAGGTAAAACCTATTGAAACCATACATTTTCTCCTTCTGCAAAGACACGTAATATCCAGCCAAAAGCAAGGAAGAACACAGAATTATTTTTAAAATGATCATCATTTTTCGTCGATTTGCTGGTCGATAATTTCACGGAGTTCTTTCAGTTGTTTTTGAGAAAGCTTTGCATTGGACGTAAAAAACGATGCAAACTGCGTTACGGAACTGTTGAAAAAACGGTCAATCATGGAAGTCATTTCTTCTTTGAAATAAGCTCCTTTCGCGATCTTTGGATAATATTCGCGGGAATTTCCATACAATTTGTAGCCAACAAAATCTTTGTTCTGCATTCTTTTCAGAAGGGTAGCAATAGTGGTTGTGGCTGGTTTTGGTTCAGGGTAGGATTCTAAAATGTCCTTCATGAAAACTTTTTCTTTTTCCCAAAGAATTTCCATGAGATCTTTCTCAGAATCGGTCAGTTTTATTTCTTTCATATTCTACGGATTGTTATTTGTTTCTACAAATGTAGAATAAAAATTTAAACTACCAAATTTTATGGCATTATTTTTCCATTTGAAATTAAAATGATAATCCTAATTCAATGAAAATCAGTAAATTTTATATTTCAGCAATCAGTTTAATTCTCCTGTTTTCATCATGCAAAGAAAATAAACTTAATGCCCAAAAGCTCGGAAAAGACGGAAGCGTAGAAACGAAAGAGCCTAATTCTCCCGAATATAAACCTGCTTTTGCCGGACAGACCAGAATAAAAGCTGTAAAAACCTCGACGCCTTACAAGGTTGAAATTTTAAATAAAGATCTTGGAAAACCTTGGGGAATTGTCAATTTACCGGACGGAAAATTTTTAATTACGGACAAAAGAGGATATATGAATGTGGTTTCTGCCGACGGAAAAGAAATTTCAAAAATCGAAGGCTTCCCGAAAGTAGATTCCAAAGGGCAGGGCGGAATGTTAGACGTAGCTTTAGATCCTGATTTTAAAACAAACAATTTCATTTATTTCAGTTTTTCAGAACCTTATGAAAATGGAAATCATACTGCGGTTGCAAAAGGAAAACTTTCTCAGGATTTAAAAATGATTTCTGAAGTAAAAGTAATTTTCAGAGCAACTCCAACGTACGACGGAGACAAGCACTATGGAAGCCGATTGGCGTTTGATAAAGACGGAAATCTCTTTGTAAGTACAGGAGAAAGATCAGATAAGCAAACCAGAGTTTATGCTCAGAGAACAGATAATTATTTAGGTAAAATCTTAAAAATAACGAAAGAAGGACAGCCGGCTCCCGGAAATCCTTTCATGGGAAAAACAGGATTTAAACCTGAAATTTATGCGTACGGAATCAGAAATCCGCAAGGTATGGCAATCGATCCGAATGGAAATTTGTGGGATGTAGAAATGGGACCGAGAGGCGGAGATGAGATCAATCTAATAAAACCCGGGAAAAATTACGGTTGGGGAGATGTAACCTATGGAATCGAATATTCCGGAGATAAAATCAATAAAGGAACCACTCAAAAAGTGGGAACAGAACAGCCTGTTTATTATTGGGATCCTGTGATTTCGCCAAGCGGAGTTACTTTCTACACCGGAAATATCGAAGAATGGAAAGGAAATCTGATGATTGGCTGTTTAAGCGGGGAACACATCAACCGAATTGTAATGAAAGATAACAAAGTGGTGGGTGAAGAAAGGCTTCTGGAAGATCAGAACGAAAGATTCCGCGATGTTCTCAATGGAAGCGACGGAGATTTGTACGCTGTTACGGACAGCGGAAAATTGTATAAAATTTCTAAGAAATAAATAGTTTTAACCGAATAAATAAGGACTTCTGAATTTACGGAAGTCCTTATTTATTATTGGTATAAAGATTAAAATTTGAAATTAAATCTTGCAAAAGCCTGTCTTCCTGCAAATCCCATCTGTACAGGATCAAAAATACCTCCCGATTCTGTATTTCCGGCTGAAGCTGCCTCTCTTTGCAACGTAGGATATCGGTTGAAGAGATTTTTACTTCCGATCGTCAGATTAATATTTTTAGAAAATTCGTAGCCGAAAGAAAGATCCGTGGTTACTTTTGGATTGTATATTTGGTAATCGTCCGGTCCGTTATAGCCTACAAGAGTCACTTTATCAAATCTTACCAACTGTAAATTAGCATTGAATTTACTGATCTTATAATTCAGGTTTAGATTGATCTTCGTTTTCGGTGCAGAAGCTAAAATAAAAGCCCTTTCTCTCGGACTGAGATAAATGTCTTCTTTTCCTTTCAGCCTGTCGGAAGTATTCACTTTTGTGATCTCCATTTCATTGTAGTTTCCGGCTAATGTTGCTGTCAGTTTTCCTTTTCCGATATTTTCGTTAAAACTTAAAATAACATCAACCCCTTTAGTTCTTGTATCTATTGCGTTGGTGAAAAACTGAGCCTGATCGATGCGGTTTTCAATTAAAATATTCCCGATCGCATCATCATCCTGCGAGAAATTTCCCGTTAAAACAATTCTGTCTTTTACCTTGATGTAATATCCATCTACTGTTGCCGTAAATTTCCCTGTGTTAAAGGTAAATCCTGCACTTCCATTCACAGAAGTTTCCTGTTTAAGCTGCGGAATTCCTACTGCTTTCGCCAGATTACTGTCATTAGACGCCAGTTGAATGGTTACCAGATTTCCGCCCTGAAAATTGGTAAACTGTAAGCTGTAATATTTCTGAGCCAGAGACGGTGCTCTGAAGCCTGTAGAAAAAGATCCTCGGAATGCAAACTGTGGCGTTATTTTGTATCGTGTTGCAAGTTTTCCGTTCAGTGTGCTTCCAAAATCATTATAATTTTCGAATCTTCCGGCAACACTTACCATCCAGTTTTTGGTAATGTCGAGTTCAGTATCTACATACGCTGCAAAATTATTTCTGGACTTGTTAATTTCCTGAGAATTTCCGGGAAAACCCTGAGAACCGCCCGGTCTTACATCTCCGCTTAAAGGATTGATTACCAATAATGTTGAAGGGGTACTTGCCGTCACGACATTTCCGTTCACGTCATACATCGCGTAAGAAGCTTCTTCTCCTTTGATAATATTGAATTTTTCATATCTGAATTCTGAACCGAATGCCACATTCAGCCCTTCCAGAACCGAAAACTGTCGGGTTGCATTGAAACCTGTTGTATTCTGCAGCAGAGAATGTCCTCCCGCATCAAAACTCGTAGGTGATTTTACGCCTAATGTTGCATTGATGGTATGATCGATCTGATAGGTAAATCTGTTGCTTCCAAACGCATTATACGCATCCACTTCCCAGTCTGCCACTTTAAATTTTAAGCCATTGTCAAAAGTAAAATCTGAAATGCTTGTATCCTGAACGGGATTGAAGCCATTAGGATAAACCTGCGGAATATTTCCGTCTGCATCCGCGCTTCTTGTCCATGCATAAGCGTCTGTATTTCTGTGCGAAAAGCCCTGTCTGGAATAAAATTTTAAATTATCTGATATAGGAATCTCAATATTTCCGAAAAAATAAAAATTCTGTGATTTTGCATCCCCGAATCGTTGTCTCGGAGCATCATATTTTTCAGGATTGGCATTACGGATCGCATATTCTTTATTCACAAATTCTGCCGTAAAATTTCCGAAACCGCCTTTAGAACCTATTTTTGTTCCGTAATTTCCGTAAAAGTCAAAAGTATTTCCGTCTATTTTTCGGTCAGAAACCACATCCTTGTCTCCCGGACTTTTAAAAAGATTCACTCCGTAAAAAGCATTGCCTTCAAAACCGTGATTACGGTCATTTAAGATAACGTTAATCACTCCCGCAATCGCATCCGAACCATATTGCGCAGAAGCTCCGTCACGAAGAACTTCAATTCTTTTGATAGCTCCGATAGGAATCGTGTTCATATCCGATCCTGTATTTCCACGGCCTTTTGTACCAAAAAGATTGATTAATGAAGACTGATGATATCTTTTTCCGTTGAGCAAAAGCAAAGTCTGATCGGGACCAAGTCCTCTTAATGTTGCAGGATCTACTGCATCCGCTCCGTCTGATCCGGATTGTTTATTGGAATTGAATGAAGGTGCTGAAAACTGTAAAAGCTGGTTGACTTCAATCTGCCCTGTTGACTGGCTTACCTGTTTAATGTCGATGATGTCAATCGGAACCGGAGTGTCTACAACTGTTCTTTTTTTATTCCGGCTTCCTGTAATGGCAACTTCATCAATTTTTCCTTCTTTTGATATGGTGTCGTTAATCTGCTGAGAATACAGAACGGAAGATGCTCCAAGAAAAAATGCACTTATGTATTTAATTTTCATATTGTATTAGATTTAAATTGACAATTATATCAAAAATATTAATTTTTATTTTTAAATCGTTAATAAAATATGGGTTTGTTTGATAAATGTATTTAAATTAAATAAAAATTATGATATCATGGAAAAAATGAATGGTATTTTAAATAAAGAAAAAAAAGTTTTCGGGAAAAAGTTTTAGCCTTTTTTAATTAAATCGCAAAAGCAGTTAAGTCTGAAATTAGGGTAAGATATATTTGAAAAAAAACGGATTCAAGTTTTATTGAATCCGCTTCTGTATTTTTTAAAAACTATTGATTATTCTGTTCAGTCCTTCGGTGAGGATTTCCTGTGAGGTTGAAAAACATATTCTTACGTGTCCTTCAGCGCCTTTTCCGAACCACCGTTCCGAGCCGGGAACAATCGCTACTTTTCCTTCTTTTAAAACGTGTTGTGCAAATTCGTCACTCGACATACCGTTGTTGATTTTAGGAAAAATAACAAAAGTGGCTTCGGGAAGATTAGGAATTAGAACGCCCGAATTGCTCAGCATACTGTGGGCTAAATCTCTGTTGTGCTGTAAATGCGTAAGAAAATCATTAAACCACGGTTTTGCTTTATCAATGGCAACGCTTGCTGCAATCTGCGATAATGTAGAAACGCCTTCGATGGTAGAATTGAACATGGATTTTTCTGTGAAATCATCCATTAATTCCTGATCGTTGCATAAGACCGCACCAATTCTCAATCCTGCAATTCCAAACGATTTTGAAAATCCGAAAACGGTAAAACTTTTCTTTTTAGCATTCTCGGAAACAGAAGAGTAGGTGTTGAATTCTTTTTTATCATAGACAATATCGCTCCAGATTTCATCGCTCATTACCCAAAGATCATGAGCTGCCGCAATGTCTGCAATTTTCTGTAAAATTTCTCTGGAATATATTCTTCCGACTGGATTGTGAGGATTACATATGCTGATGAGTTTTGTTTTCGGAGAAATTAAAGAAACCAACATTTCAAAGTCGATATCTCCGGTTTTAGAATCTACCGCGCACAATTTAATGTTTCCGCCAACCGAATCCACTGTTTTTTTGAAAAGGAAATCCACCGGATCGAAAATAATCGCTTCGTCTCCGGGATTCAGCACATATTTGGCAACCATATACATGCCCATTGCGGCACTGTTAACAGCCAATACGTTTTCTGTTGTAAAGCTGCCTTTTTTACCCGTGTTAAAATGCTCTGCAACGCTTTTCTTAAATTCAGGAAGTCCGGAAAAAGGGCCATAGCTTAAATAGCCGTCCTTAATGTATTCTATGATTCCGTTTTCTATTTCTTTAGACATTCTGAAGTCCGGATCTGCTGCCGTTAAAGGGATAATTCCTTCTTCCAGGGTTGCCCATCTTCCGTTGTAGGCTTTTCTTTTCAGCGCTTCAAAATTGATATCGTTGTTTGTAAACATTTTATTTGTATGAAATTGGTAAAGTGTTTTTAGGCTGTTCGTTCAGAGGTAAAAGGAATTGTTCCAGCAGGGCTCTTCCGTTTCTGATGTGGATTTCGATTTCAGATTTCCGGTCTGCCTCGTATTTGCTGAACGTTTCCTGAAGATCATTTCCTTCGGCTAAAAGTTGGGTTAAGGTGAAAGAGTCTTTCAACGCTGAGGTAACGCCCTGACTTGTAAAAGGAATCAGCGGATGTGCTGCATCGCCGATGAAAACAACATTCTGATGATAAAAAGGATTTAATTTTTCAAGCTCATAAACTCTCCAGATGTGTGCATTTTCATAGCCAGAACCTTCGATAATGGATGAAATCAGAGTATTCCAGTTGCCAAAATTATCCAGCATAAACTGCCTGATGCAATCCGGAGTGTAATCTTCGTTGATGAAATGTTTGGTGATATCAAACTGGCAGTACCAAAGGATTTTTGAGGATGAAAGTTTTAAAACGCCAAAAGTAAGTCCGCCGTTTTCATGATGGAATTTCAGAAAATTGCTTTCGATTTTGCCTGCCAGTTCTTCGTTTTCAATGATGTTTACCACTTCATTTTCCAGAACGGCTTTCATGATTTCATCCTGAAAAATAGTTCTTCTGATGCGGCTTCTTGATCCGTCTGAAGCAACAACCACATCTGCTTCCAGAATAGTATTTTCGTCCAGTGTAATTTCTGCTTTTCCCTCCGAAAATCCGTTCAGCGCAACCGTTGAATTGTAAGAAATTTTATCTGAAGGAATTCCTTTGGCAAGAATCTCGATCAGGGCGCTTCTGGAAACTACAAAAACATCATCCAGATCTTTTTCGGAAAGAATTTCTCCGCTTTGGTTATAATGGATGTATTTTTTCAGAAAACTTCCTTTTGCGTAAAGGTCATTAATATCAATAATGGCTGAAAGATGTTCAATTCCTTCTTTGGGAAGGATAAATCCGTGTCCTTTCAGATCATTTGGGGTTCTTCTTTCGTAGAGATGATAGTCGATATTATTTTTTTCCAAATAATTTGCCATACTCAGACCGGATACACCGGCTCCTATGATTGCAACTTTGCCCATCTTTTTTATTGTTGTTAGTTTTGTTTTAATTTGTAAAATTTTCATTAAAAATGAATAATCTGCGAAAAAAATTTATTCTAAAAATCAGATGTATTCTTTTAATGAACAGGATAAATGTTTTCTTTAGTGCTGTATTCAGCTAAATAAAGAAAATGATCGCAGAGAAGATCTTCTGCAATAGTATTTAAGTAAAAAAGAAAGACTATTCCGGTGCCTTGAAAATATTATCATCCGAATGGAACCCTGCAACACCGCCGCTTACCGCAAATTTCATTGCCGAAGCCGCCGTCATCCCTACAACAGGTTTAATGTTTTTTTCTTCGGTAACGATTACCCAGCCCGAAATAGCATAAGAATGGGGGAGGTATACCGCTACATAATTGTGTTTTTCAACGTCTGCCATTTCTTTTTGCGTTAAAAAACCAATTCTCCATATTTCAGGATTTTCGTTGGTTTTTACCCAGACAGGATCGTTGAATTTTTTTTTGTCTCCTACAAACGAGGACATTACATCTTTTGTTGGAGTATAAATGTGCTTTACACCGGGAGTTTTTTCAAGAAGACGGTCCATAGAATCGAAAAAGAACTTTCCGACTACGAATTTGTTTCCTAAAAACCCAAGAAGTGCCGTAATTAAAATGGTGGAAATAAAAACCAGCCCCGGAATTTCCTTGGCGACAGAAGGAATAATATTATCAATAGACGTTACAACATACCAGATAACAAAAATTGTCAGCCCGATCGGACCGATAATGACGAGTCCCTGAAAGAAATTTTTCAGAAAAAAATTGGCAATATTTTCAAACGTCAGTTTTTTCAATGTATCTTTTTTTATCCGTGGATGGTTTCGCCTTTTCCGTAAGACTGAATGACTTTGGCTTCATATTCCAGCCATTCTTCCCAGCGTTTGTTTACTTTTTCTTCGTCTCCGAGCTGTCTTGCAAACCCGATGAAAGTGGTGTAATGGTTGGCTTCCGAAATCATCAGTTCTCTGTAGAAGGTTTTAAGCTCTTCATCTTTAATATTTTCAGTCAGAACTTTAAATCTTTCGCAGCTTCTGGCTTCGATCATGGCTGCAAAAAGCATTTTATCGACAATAAGATCATCCCTGTTGCCGCCTTTCTGGATAAAATTCACCAGTTCGTTTACATAATCGTCTTTTCGGGTGCGCCCGAAAGTATAGCCTCTTTTTTTAATAATCTCATGAACCTGACGAAAATGCTCCAACTCTTCCTGCGCAATCGCAAGAAGTTCCGTTACAATTTCCGGATATTCAGGAAGCATGGTAATTAATCCTATCGCGTTGGTAGCGGCTTTTTGCTCGCACCATGCATGATCCGTTAAAATTTCTTCGATGTTTCCTTCAGCAATATTTGCCCACCTTGGATCGGTAGGAAGTTTCAACTTAAACATGTTTTAAAATTTTCTGTAAAATTAAAATAATTTGCGATACGATTAAAGTTTATTTAAATATTCAGAATGTTTAAAAAATATTTTTCTTAATAATTTAAAAATCTTGGTATTTAATTTGTTTTAACTAAGAAACCAAATTAAAAATATAAACAATGGAAACTATTACCACTTTAAAATCTAAAGCAGGAGCTATACTTTCAGCAATGCTTATTCTATTCATGTCGGCTTTCAGCTTTGCTCAGGAAACAGCAACGGGCGGCGGAACGGTAACTACTGAACAAACAACCACCACGACAACAGAATGGTACACCAATCCAACGTACATCATTATCGGAGCTGTTGTTTTAATCGTTATTGTTGCCCTTATTGCACGAGGCGGAAGAAGCAGAGATTAATGAGAAGCCGTTTTGCTTCTTAAAAACTCTAATATTTTCCAACCCCATTCATCAACTTTTTTCAAGCCGGCTGAAATGATGAATGCCAGAATAATATTGATCCCGTAGATTAAAATCATTAAAATCCACCAAGGCATATTTCCCTTCATTGGAACAACTAAAAAGTAAACCAGTGAAGAGCTTATCCCTTGTGCGAAATAGAAAAATATCGCGTTTTTACCAATGTAGGTCACCACATTTTCTTTTGTGATCTTTAATCGGTTATAAAAAACAAAAAGCGTTACCAAAGAGAAGAAAGTCCAGATAATGTACGGGATTTGTGGCGGAAATTTATTTTTATTGATTTTGTAAAATATTTCCTGTCCGTAAAACCCGAACAGTCCTGCCAGTGCAACCGCAACCAATCCGTATAATACAGGAATCATCCTGTCGGGAATTTTCTTGCCTTTCATTCTGTTTCCAGTTAGAAATACAGTCATGTAAAAAGCAACATATCCCACCTGTCCCGAAGGATAAATTTCCGGAAAAATATTAAATAATAAAGTTAATCCGGCACAGAGTCCAATGAACCAGTTAACATGTTTCGGAAAGAATTTTAATATTAAAACTCCGAAAACCGTTAAAATATAATAGACTTTTAAATACCAGAAGCTCCCCATTACCACTGGGAAAGTATCTGCATTGATGTATTGGTGAAGATACCAGTTGCCCAAATTTTCCCATTGCGGAGCGGTAGAAATACTTGTGGTGGCGTACTTTGATCCGAAGGTTGAATAAAAATTCCGCAGCCATTCCAGAGAAAAGAAAGTGAGTCCGAAAACTTTAAAGAAATAATCCAGAAAGAAGAGAAGCGTTACAAAAATCATATACGTGATCTGCAGTTTCAGCAGTCTGTATAATGTTTTTTCGATATTGGAACCGGATGTAATTCCACTTAAGGCATAAAACAGGGCAACATCGAAAACTAAAGAGAAAACCCTTACTTCCGGCTGAATATAAAACTGTCCCGACCAGAAAGCGGTATGGATAAAGATAATTGAAATGGTAGCCAGTCCTTTTGCGAAATCAATATAGAGGTCTCTGTTCATTTGTTACGTATGATGCTTCAAAAGTAAGAAACTTTACGAATATCCAGATAAAGAAAAGAGACAGGAATAATGTCCTGCCTCCCGAGAAAGATATTTCAAAAATGATGATTTACTTTAAGTTTTTAAATTCTTCAGCAGAAATTTCGCCGGTCTGAATTTGTTTCAGCTCATCAAGATACTGCTTCATGTAAGCATCAAGTTCCGGATACTGGCTGTTTTTTGCCATTTTGTAGGTTCCGTTTAAAACTCCCTGATAATAATAGAAGAAGTTGTAATCGAAATCTGCTGCAGTAAGGCTGTACTGTCCTAATAAAAATCCTAAACGGACTGCGGATCTTCTCTGCGGAGGTGTTCCGTGGTGTCCCGGACTTGTGGTCTGATAATCTCCGATGCTCTGTGCAAATTCATAAGCGGCTGCAATCTGTGCAAAACTTGTCTGGTTGTAGCCGTTGGGTCTTCTCAGGTAATATCCTGCAAAGCCGTCTGCTTCCAGTTCATTGGGTCTTGCTGTGGATTCTGTTACCGTAGGAAGTCCGAAAATATACTGTAACTGGTGACCATACTCATGGGCAAGGATCATTGCATTTACAATATCTCCTCCTTTTGCTTTTGCATCATAATAAATGGCATAGCCGTAATAAATTTTTCCTGTAGAATACGAAATGGCATTGTAGGTAGAGTTAAAATTTGAGGGATCATTCACAAACCTTAAAGTCGGGTTGCTTCTTCCCCACATACTGGCAATTTTTGTCATCTGGGAATTCATAAAGTTGGTGTCTGCAGAATTCTGTAGTGAAGTAAGCAATACAGATGAAGAACTCCAGTACTGATCTACGTAATAACAAACTTTTTCAAGAGCATTCGGCTGTTCCGGTTTCAGGTTTTCTGCCTGTTGTTCCGGTTTTACAGGCGTTTCCATGGTGTCGTCGTTACATGCTGACAAAGAAAGTGCAGCGATGGCTCCCAAAAGAATCGGGAATTGGATTTTTCTTTTCATATATATAAATATTTTGGTGAAAACGAAGATATACATAAAAACGGAATTACATATCACTTTATTGTGAAAAATTATTCAAAACATAGTTAAAATTTTATTTTAAAAAAGATTGAATTGAATTTGAACAGATTAGAAAATATTTCTTATATTTGCACCTCGAAATAACTAAAAATCTATAAACAATGTTTGCAATTGTAGAAATAGCAGGGCTTCAATACAAAGTTGAGCAAGACCAGAAGTTGTTTGTAAACCGTTTAAAAGGAGATAAAGGAGGAAAAGTATCTTTTGATAAAGTACTTCTTACTGTAAACGGAGCAATCACGGTAGGCGCCCCAGCTGTAAGCGGAATCACTGTAGAAGCAGAGATCCTGGATCATGTAAAAGCTGATAAAGTAATCGTTTTCAAAAAGAAAAGAAGAAAAGGTTACAAAGTGAAAAATGGTCACAGACAATCTTTAACTCAAATTCAGATTACTGGTATTACAGGATTTGAAGGAGCTAAAAAAGCAGAAAAACCTGCTAAAAAGACAACTAAAAAAGCTGACGCTGAAGCAACTGAAGGCGCAGAATAATTTTTTAAACCAAAAAACCTTAAAATAAAATGGCACACAAGAAAGGAGTTGGTAGTTCCAAAAACGGTAGAGAATCTCACTCTAAAAGATTAGGTGTAAAGATTTTCGGTGGTCAAGATGCTATTGCGGGTAACATCATCGTTAGACAAAGAGGTACTCAGCACCACCCAGGTGCAAACGTGGGTATCGGTAAAGATCACACTTTGTTCGCATTAGTTGACGGAAAAGTAGTTTTCAGAAAGAAAGCAAACAACAGATCTTTTGTATCTGTAGAAGCAAACGCATAATTTCAGCGTTTTATAAAAATTAAAAGCCTTGGCAATTTTGCTGAGGCTTTTTTTTGTGCAATGAAGTAAGGAAAAGTTAAAGTTTTTATATTTATTCAATTTAACGGGAAATATTTATATATTTGGTAACTATCAAATAACTAATATATTGCGTAAGCCGAAAAGCAAACAGAGTAGGCGACAAATTAAACCAAACTAATATGAAAAATCTAAAAAAATTAACAAAAAGACAGCTTAAAGCTATTGCTGGAGGAGAAAGATGTCCGATTCCCGCAAATTGGTGTTACGAATGGTGTACGTGGACAGCATGGCAAAAACAACACTGTATTAATTCGGTTATTGATGTAATGCCTTGTGACTGTTAAATCTGAAACTCAAGCTTCATGTCGGGGCTTTTTGTCAACTTTATAAAATCTATTACTATGAAAAATTTAAAAAAAATCAAAAGACAGGATCTTAAAAATGTAATGGGAGGAGCTTCTCCGGATCAGGGATGTTTACCGTGCGATGTCTATTGCAGCATTCCGGAAGGGCAGAGACCGCCGTGTAAAATTGTGTACATTGTAGCGCATTGCAATAGCTGCAAAGGTTATGGTGAAGAATCTTAAGAAATAAAAAAAACTCCTTCGCGCTGAAGGAGTTTTGTATTTTAAAAGCCGACCTGAAAACCTGCTTTAATTCCGAAAGTTGAAATATCCGGTCTGTTGAGGTAATTTCCGCGCCAGTTGAAATCCACTCTGAAAATTCTAAGGTTTCCGAAGCCGATATTTTCGATTCCGAAACCGTATTCATAATAAACGTGTTCGCTTGGAGCAGAATATTTGAATCCTTCCACATTAATTGCTTTTGAAGCATCGCTTAATGTTCCGTAGGCTCCTCTGATAAACGCAATTTCTCTTAATTTCAATTTCTTGATCAAAGGAATATAAGAAAGGATTTTTCCGTTAAAATGATGCTCTAAATGCAGCGTTGTATAAGTGTCTGCAACAAATTCATAATAATTAAGCTGTGCAAAAGTATTTTGCGCCAGACTGTACGACTGGTTCCCCGGAATTACATTCTGCAAAGCCAACGGAACCGTATCGAAGTTCTTTCCGGCTTCAAAGTTGATTAATGTTTTTCCCCAGCTTCCAATTAAGACGGGTTTATAGAACATGAACTGCAGTTTGTTATAATTAAAATCTGACCCGAATAATCCCTCAATTCCTCTTGTGTATTTTAAGACAATGGTCGGAGCCAAAGTTCCGTGCTCATATCGGTCGATTCCTGTTTGGGAGAATTTTGCACCAGGTCTTGCAATTAAACTTAAAGTAAAATGCGAATCGTTGGTTGTTTTTCTCAGATCTCCGTTTTTGTAATACATCAGATTAAATCCGTCTGGATTTGCCGATTTAATGCTTTGCATGGTTCCGTCTAACCTGATCTGGAAGTTTTTCCATGGCTCAATAGACGTAAACAGGTTGGTTTGATTAACGGAGCTTAAAGAAGCATTTTCCCCCCTTGCGAAAAGCGTTGAAGAAGCAAACGTTCTTGCCATAATTCCGTCATCATTCGTGAGCTGAACTCCAAGCTGTAAAATGTCTCTTCTGGTTCCTGCGCCTACTGTAAAACGGTTTACTCTGTTAAACATAAATCTTGCTTCAGCACCATATTTCACCTGTTGGTCTTTAAAGCCGTAAGCGGTGTAAAACTGAACTCTCCAAGGATCATTTCTTGTGAAATACGTTCTTGCTCCGATTCTGATTCGGTCTCCTTCCACATCATTTTTTCCGTAAACGGAGAAAATAGGACCTAAATCTATTCCTTTTGTAATGTTGTAATATCCTGAACCCAATGTTTCGTAAAGTTTCACAATACGGTTGAATTTTGGGGTCTGCTGAAGTTTATCAAGCATGTCATAAATTCCCTGTTCGCTTTTTGAGAGAGAATCCGGTCTGGCTTTTACCCAATATGCATCGTCTTTTTCTACGAATTTATCATCATATTCTTCCTCGGTTCTTTTGAAAATTTTATCTTCAAGAGGTTTGTTGAACTGATATTCCGAATAATCGACTGATCTTTTAGCAATGATGCTTTTAGATGTTTTTTTCTTGGAAAAAGGCGTCATTTCAATTTCCGTCACAAATTTTCTTGGCAGAAAAGTATTTTCGTCTGGATTATCATATTCCAGTTCTGTAGAAATTCCGTTGATGAAGTTTACGTTGATTTTTTGAGTCGATTTCAAAGTTGCCCCTAAAACTGCATAACTATCGGTGTCAATATATAAGTATCCCTGAAATGCCAAAACTTCCGTTCTTTTCGGCTGATAACGGATTTTGAAAGCGTTTTCTCCGCGCATGGAAATGGTATCAACCAAATTATAATCATACGTACTGAACCCAGTTTCTCCAACGGGACTTGGGAATCCGATGTCGAAATAATTTAACGTGTTATCGTAAATGTTGATGTCACGGTAAAGGTTTTTTGCCGTTAAAGTAATGATCTGATTGTCCTGAAAGCCTGATGTTTTCTGAGCAGTCAAAAGCCTTTTTGATCTTTTTGAAGGTCTGTTTTCACCGTAATTTTCGTAGATCGCTTCATTCAGGAAAACGGGAAGTCCAATTTTTCCGCTTGCGGTAGAATCTTTATAATCGAAAATAAATTCGAGTTTATTAAAGATTTTTCTCTTCATAAATGCACTGTCCAGATTGTTGGCATCAAACTGAATTTTTTCGTATTCTTTATAGGTATAGGTATCGAATTTATCTAAACCGTTATTTCTTTTTCGTTCCCAGACTTTCTGCATGATGGCATAAGCGGGATTTTCTTTTTTGTTTTTGTATTTCGGCTTTTCGTTGTGGATAACGACTTCCTGTATGCTGCTTACTTTTTCCTGAGCCAGTTTTACAAAAATATTGGTGGCATTTTGAGGAGTTATGTCTATACTTTCTAAGGAATAGTTTTTTCTTAAAAACCGAAGTTTATAGATTATGCTGTCCGACTGTACGGAAAAGTTTCCCGAAGTTGTGGTAAGAGCAGCTTTTTCATTTTCATTGATGAAAATATCCACTCCGGAAACTTCTTTATTGGTTTTTGCGTCTACAATTCTGCCGTTTGCCGAATTTTGTGAGTATACGAGATCCGCAAAAAATAGAAATAGAAAGAGGGAGTAATATTTGGAATTATTAATTAACATTTGTTGTTTCTTCAAGCTATTTGCATAAACAAAAATTATGCACTTTTATTATAAAAAAATAAATATTATTTAAACTTTTGATGGTTTAAATACAAAACTGCAAATGTAATGAAATAACACCATCGTTTTGATGATGTTATAGTTATTGTTTTGTTAAAATATAATGATGTTTAAAAATAATTATTTTTCAGTTGATCGGACTCAAAAAGGACAAATAAAAAAGACCTACATTTCTGTAAGTCTTTTTGCTCCTCCTGCTGGGCTCGAACCAGCGACCCTCTGATTAACAGTCAGATGCTCTAACCAACTGAGCTAAGGAGGAATTTCCTATTGTTTTAGTGGTGCAAATATAACAGGAATATTAATATCAAACAAATTTTTATTTTAAAAATATCTAAATTTTTCCTTTGATAATGGGTGTTTTGAAGCTATTTGACTATTTATCAGATAATTAAATTTAATGATAATTGTAAAAAAATCTTTGATGAGACCACATAAAAAAAGACCTACATTTCTGTAAGTCTTTCTGCTCCTCCTGCTGGGCTCGAACCAGCGACCCTCTGATTAACAGTCAGATGCTCTAACCAACTGAGCTAAGGAGGAATGTCCTTTGTTTTAAGTGGTGCAAATATAGGACGAATATTTATACCCTGCAAATATTTTTTTTAAAATTTTGTGAAAATATTATAGTTTTCCGGCGAAGATCTTGAAAATGTCGCTTCCGAAGATCAGTAACATCAAGCCTAACAGGAAGATAACACCGATCATCTGTGCGTTTTCCAAAACTTTTTGAGGGACAGGTTTGCCTACAATCATCTCGTAAAGCGTGAAAAGAACGTGTCCTCCATCTAGTCCCGGAATAGGAATCAGGTTTAGAAATGCCAGCCAAACCGAGAACATTGCGGTAAAACCCCAAAATGCAGCCCAATTGATAGAAATTTCGCCATTGGCATTTCTGTCTACTGGCATATTTTTAACAATCGCAATCGGTCCTCCTACATTTTTGTATCCCTGAATCTTAGAATTAAACATAATTTTAAACTGCTTCACCTGCATGGTTAAAGACTCAATGGATCTTTCAAAACCTCTGGGAATAGATTCTCCGAAAGAATATTTTTTATCCGTAATAACGTTCGCTAATGCTTTCTGATCTACGCCAACACCTAATTTTCCGTTTTTGTCAACAGACGCAGCAATTGTTTCAGGTTTTCCGTTTCTTACAACTTCTATGTTTACGGTTTTTCCTTTGTTTTCAGATAAAGAAGAACTTACTTCATCAAAATAAGGTGTCTGTTTTCCGTTAATCGCAACAATTCGATCCCCTTTTTTCAGCCCTGAAGCCTGAGAAGAAGGAGTTGCCAGAGAATCGATAATCATTGGAAATCTCGGCGTAATATAAAGTTTAGCCTCTCTTTGTTTTAACACTTCTGCAACACCATCTTTATTAATAGGGAAAGTAACTTCTTTTCCGTTTCTAAGTACGGTTACTTCATCTCCCAAAAGAATATTAATAGACGCGTTTTCTAATCTTTCAGCAGGTTTTCCATCGATAGTAATGATCTTGTCACCATTCTGGAAGCCCATTTTTTTTCCGGCTTCCGTAACCCCGATTCCGTTGTTGAATTTGGTAAGATCTGTGTATGTTTCACCGTTAAAAAGCGAAAGGCACGAGTAAATTAACCAGGCTAAGAAAAAGTTAACTGTAACACCGCCCAACATGATAATCAGTCTTTGCCAAGCCGGTTTTGCTCGGAATTCCCATGGTTGTGCAGGTTGTTTCAATTGTTCGGTATCCATGCTTTCATCCACCATTCCGGCAATTTTTACATATCCTCCGAAAGGAAGCCATCCGATTCCGTATTCTGTTTCGCCGATTTTTTTCTTGGCTAAAGAAAACCATGGATCGAAGAACAGATAGAATTTTTCAACTTTGGTTTTAAAGTATTTGGCGGGTAAGAAATGCCCAAGTTCGTGTAGGATAACCAGGATAGAAATGCTCAATATAAATTGAAACAGTTTGATTGCTATTTCCATTAATGCTTTTTATGTTTAATTTGCAAAGGTAACAATTATCAAAACTATGCCAAATAAAAAAGCTCCCCGAAACGAGAAGCTTTGTCATATAATGTAATGATTTATTATAAATTAATCGAAACACCGAGACTGCCATTGTTGCCGACTTCTGCAAAAACGCCGATTCTTTCAGTAAAAAAGTACCTCGCTCCGATGTGAGCTCCCAACCCGAAATTGCTGCCTACAACTCCCACATCTGCCCCCGGATAAATATCAAGTTTTTCAGGAAGCTGTAGAGCGTCTTTCAGATGAAAATTGATTCTTCCGAATACAAAAGCACGGTTTTTATCATCATTATTCTTATAATTATCGAAATAAATGTTCAATCCGGCTCCTACAGAAATTAATTTATTCAATCCATAATCATAAGTTCCGGTAATTCCTGTTCCGTAACCCCATGCGCTGAGTCCGACATTGATTTTCTGATCTCCTTTTCCTGTCCACGCCTGAGCATTGGCAAATGTTCCCGCAAGCATGAGAACAAACATAAAAAACAACTTCTTCATAATTTTACTTTTTACTAATTATTAAAATGATTTTGCCTTTTCTTTAATTGTTGGTTAATCGCAGGACGCAAAGTTTTTGACTATCATGACGTTTTAAGACGCAAGAAAATCATAGATTTTCACCAAGTTTACAGTGTCAAATTTTATCGAAGATAAAATCCTTGCGCCTTAAAACCATCAATTGAATAAAAATTTGCGTCTCTGCGATTAACCAACAGAAAAATATCCGCATCAAAAATAAAACCGAATCATTGAAAAATAGTATTTTTAGGGAAGTTTTTTAACAAAGTTTATGAAGATTACGGGACTTAATTTAGATATCATCTGGAAAAACAAAGCAGAAAACTTTAACATCATTGAAAAGGAATTACAGAATCAGGACGCGGATCTCTTTCTTTTGCCTGAAATGTTTTCCACAGGCTTTTGTATGGATGCTTCCGAAGTTTCCGATAGAAATCTGGAATCGCTGGAGTTTTTAAAAAAGATGGCTAAGGAAAAAAACGCTGCATTTTGCGGAAGTGCTCCGGTTGAAGAAAACGGAAAGTTCTACAACAGAATGTATTTTGTGCAGCCCGATTCTCAGGTTGAATTTTATGATAAAAGACATTTGTTTTCTTTTTCGGGGGAAGATAAAGTGTACACTCCCGGAAAAGAAAGGGTGATCGTAAATTATCTTGGATTCAGAATTCTTTTGCAGGTTTGCTATGATCTCCGTTTTCCGGTTTTTGCAAGAAATAATGACGATTATGATGCGGTCTTATATGTGGCAAACTGGCCCGAAAAAAGAGTAGGAGCATGGGAACATCTGTTAAAAGCGAGAGCTATTGAAAATCTGTCCTTCGTTTTTGGATTAAACAGAATCGGGACCGATGGAAATAACCTGTTTTATCAGGAAAGTTCACACTGTTTTTTTGCAGACGGAAAAGAAATTTCACAGAAAAACGGAAATCTTGTAACAGCAGAATTAAATTTAGAAGAACTGAAAGATTTCAGAAGTCATTTTCAGTTTTTAAATGACCGCGATTCATTTTCAATTGAATTTTAAAGAAAATACATCAAAATTAAAGGCTAAAATTTTCTCAATCTTAGCCTTAATCTTAAATATTTAAGCATATTGTTTTAAAAGTTGCGTCAGTGTATTCACATCATGCACACCGCTCTCTTTCCACAGCATTTCTCCCTGTTTGAAGATCGCTAATGTCGGAACACCACGAACGCCGTACTGATTGGCAAGAGCAGGATACTGATCCACATCTACTTTAATAATTCTAGCTGCGGTTCCTATATTTTCCTTTACCGTATTTAAAACAGATGACTGTACTTTGCAAGGTTGACACCACGTTGCAAAAAAGTCGATTAGAACAGGTCTTTCGGAGTTGATAAT
Source organism: Chryseobacterium urinae (assembly GCF_030518295.1). Taxonomy (NCBI): domain Bacteria; kingdom Pseudomonadati; phylum Bacteroidota; class Flavobacteriia; order Flavobacteriales; family Weeksellaceae; genus Chryseobacterium; species Chryseobacterium urinae. The sequence continues at coordinate 22,164 of NZ_JAULSJ010000011.1, forward strand.
TTCCTGAAATGCTTGAGACATAGTTGTTGGTTTTATTTTAAAAGAAACACTTTAGTTTAAATTTTTGAAAAGCTTGACATTTAAAATCACTTAAAAAAATCGGAGATTACCGAAAAATTTGTGCTGTTAAATGCGTTTCAGTCAATAAACTAAAGCGCTGTGACATTTATATTTAATGCAATAATTCTAAAAATCTTAATATTACATTGTTTTCGACTGACATACGAAATCCGAAGTCGGGAATTTTTCCGTTTTCTTAATTGCGCCGAAACCTCCTTCTATTTCAGTAAAGTTTCTGATTCCGTTAGAGTTAAGAATGCTTGCTGCAATCATGCTTCTGTAGCCTCCTGCACAATGAAGGAAAAAATGCTCAGAATCATCAATCGTATGAACCCAGTCACTGATTACATCCAAAGGTTTGTTGTAGGCATTATCAATATGTTCCGCAGAATATTCCGAGATCTTGCGAACGTCAATTACTTTTGAGTTTTCATTATAAAGTTCTGCAAATTCTGCAGAAGAAATTCTTTTTACCTCATCTGTTTCTTTTCCGCTGTTTTTCCATGCTTCAAAACCTCCTTTAAGATAGCCAAGAACATTGTCGAATCCAACGCGGCTGAGTCTTGTAATTGCTTCTTCTTCCATGCCTTCATCTACAATAAGTAACAAAGGATGCTTTACGTCAACAATCAGAGTTCCTACCCAAGGTGCAAAATCTCCTTTTAATCCTATATTTATGGAATTCGGAACAAATCCTTTATAAAACTCTCCCGGACTTCTGGTATCTAAAATTAACGCGCCCGTTTCTTCTGTAAAAGCTTCAAAGTCTTCAACGGAAACTGCCGTTAAACCTTTATCCATTACCGCATCAAGACTTTCATAACCGCCTTTGTTCATGGCAACATTCATCCCGAAATATTTCGGTGGAGCCGTTAAACCGTCTAAAACTTCGCGGATAAAAGATTCTTTATCAGGCTGATTCAAAGCATAATTTGTTCTTTTCTGATTTCCAAGAATATCAACCGTTTCCTTCTGCATATTCTTTCCGCATGCAGAACCCGCTCCATGAGCCGGATAAACTGTAATGCTGTCATCCAAAGGCATAATTTTCGTGTGAAGGCTGTCATATAAAATTCCTGCAAGATCTTCCTGAGTAATACTTCCTGCTTTCTGGGCAAGATCCGGTCTTCCCACGTCTCCTAAAAATAAAGTGTCTCCTGTGAAAATTGCTGTTTCAACTCCTTTTTCGTCGATCAGAAGGTAAGTGGTGCTTTCCATCGTGTGACCGGGAGTGTGAAGAGCTTTTATTTTTACTTTTCCGATTTCAAAAACCTGGTTGTCTTCTGCAATAATGGCTTCAAACTCAGGCTGAGCGGTAGGTCCGTAAACAATAGGCGCTCCTGTCTTTTTGCTTAAATCCAAATGTCCCGAGACAAAGTCTGCATGGAAATGCGTTTCAAAAATATATTTTAAAGTTACACCGTCTTTTTCCAACCGATCCAGATAAGGTTTTACTTCCCTTAGCGGATCGATAATCGCTGCTTCATTCTCAGATACGATGTAGTACGCACCCTGAGCCAGACATCCCGTGTATATTTGTTCGACTTTCATTATGTGATTGTAACCGTTTTAATGTTTTATATTTGAAATACAAAAATCGGATTTATTTTTTTAAATACCACCAAAATAAAAAATGGATACTGATAGAATAAATCTATATAGTCTCCACATCACTGCAATCTGTAAAAAATTTTGTAGAAAATTTCATTGGTATCTTCAGAGATGTTTTTATCAATTTTAAACTGAATATAATCTGCTTTTCTGGATTCTCCTTCCGGATAATCGATCAAGCCGTGATATTTTTCGTAGATATGGTCTTTCAGTCTGCCATTTTCAGCAATTCTTGTCATTTCTTCAAAATACTTTTTTGTATCCGGATTCATCTTACAGTCGTTCTCATGAGTTTTGTAAAATTCAAGCATTTTTTCGATAGAATAGATTTCTGAGTCTATTTTCATATCATGAAATCCTGTTAAGATTTCTTTTTTCTCAAGATTTTTAGATAACCATACAATTTTAGCCTGTGCCGCTTCAGTTATTGCTTTCGTCATCATAGAATCTCTTTTTACTGAAGACGATAAGATAATATCGGGAACTTTATGAATGGGAAGAGTTTTTATAGAAGCCAAATCAAGGATTCCGAAATAATTTTCAACTTTGTCTTTAAGGTCTTTCAATTGATCTTTCGTCATATCATCACTGGAAATCCTTGTTTTGAAAGTCCAGCCGCCGCATTCATAAATAGAAAGAAGAGAATTTTTATTAACGTATTTTACACCGTTGAAAAAATCCTGTTGTCCCATTGCATTGTTAAATAAAGCATACACAAATCCCACTTTTAAATTTTCATTGGAAAGAGTTGCGAATAAAGGCTTTATTTCTACATGATCATTGGAGTTCTGGTTTAAGGCATAATCGTAGGTGTAAAATTCATCTCTCAGAAGCTGGTTGTCAATATATTTCTTGGGATAAATATAAATTGTGAGAACAGTTTTATTTTTTTTTGAAGTTTTCTGGATATAACTTACTCCCACATTGGTATCGGCTGCATCATAAGAAGTAATACTTTCGCGCTGAAATCCGGACCACAGTTCAGGAAACAGAGTCTGGGTTGCTTCGTGTTTGTAATCTCCTTTTACTTTCAGCTCTAAAGCCTGTTGTCTTTTCTGTGAGAAAACAATGGTGGCAATAAAAAATAAAAGCAGTTGTATGTATTTTATCATGGCTTTTTTATAAGAATTAAACTCAGACAAAAGTATTTATAAATTATTGATAAAAGATCATGATGATATTATTAGTCTTACTGAAGAATATTTTACAAAAAACTTTATATTTATAGGTTAAAAAAGAGCAAATGGCAGACAAAACACAATTCATTGAAGAATTAAATGCAAGATACACTCCCAAAGGAGATCATATTATATTAGGAAAAGGAATGCTGGATGGCGAAGTCGTTCCTGAAGTTAATGTTACCATTCCGTTAAAAACCATCAACCGCCACGGATTAATTGCCGGAGCAACCGGAACCGGAAAAACAAAAACATTACAGGTTTTCGCAGAACAGCTTTCGCATCAGGGAATTCCGTCTCTGGTATTGGATATTAAAGGAGATTTTTCAGGGATTGCAGAAGCGGGAACTGAAAATCCGGCTATTCAGGAAAGATATGCCAAAACGCAGCTTCCGTACAATCCGCAGGCTTTTCCTGTAGAATTAATGACCATTTCCGGCGAAAGAGGCGTGAAATTAAGAGCCACTGTTACAGAATTCGGTCCGGTTTTATTAAGCAAGATCTTACAGTTGAATGATACTCAGCAAAGCATCATGTCGATTGTATTTAAATATTGTGATGATAAAGGTCTCCCTTTAATTGATCTGAATGACCTGAAAAAAGTCCTTCAGTACGTCACAGAAAATCCGCAGGGAAAAGCAGAACTTTCTTCCAATTACGGCTCAATAGCTTCTGCTTCTCTGGGTGCAATTTTAAGATCCATTGTTGCATTGGAACAGCAGGGAGCTTCCGGTTTCTTTGGAGAACTGAGTTTTGACGTTCACGATTTACTGGAAACAAGAGACGGAAAAGGAGTGGTAAACATTCTGAGAGTTGCAGACATTCAAAGCAAGCCGCAGTTGTTTTCAACATTTATGCTTTCCCTCTTTGCGGAAATTTACATGACCTTTCCGGAGGAAGGCGACAGCGGAAAACCGAAGCTGGTTTTGTTTATTGATGAAGCGCATTTAATTTTTGATGAATCTTCAAAAGCTTTGGTCTCACAGATTGAAACCATGGTAAAACTGATCCGTTCAAAAGGAGTCGGAATTTATTTTATCACGCAAATTCCGGGTGATGTTCCCGAATCGGTGCTTTCTCAGCTCGGTCTGAAAATTCAGCACGCATTACGAGGATTTACCGCTAAAGATAAAAAAGAAATCTCCAAAGCAGTAGAAAATTATCCGACTACAGAATTTTATGATGCTCCAACGCTGATCCAGAATCTGGGAATCGGGGAAGCTTTCGTTACCGCTCTGGATGAAAAAGGAATTCCTACACCGCTGGTTCATACCTATCTTATTTCTCCCGAATCCAGAATGGATGTTCTGAATGACGCTGAAATTTCAGATTTAACAAAAAGATCAGCTTTGGTTGCCAAATATGAAAAAGTAGTGGATAACGAATCTGCATATGAAATTTTAGTGGGCAGAATGGAACAGGCTGCACAGGAAGCATCGCAGAGTTCTAACCAGAAGACAAAGCCTGTAAAAGAAGAACCCGGAATTTTTGAGCAGGTTTTACAGAGTAAGGCGGGAAGAACGTTTACCAGCACACTCATGCGCGAAGGCGCAAAAGCAATTCTGGGAATGCTTGGTCTGGGAGGAAGACGAAGATAAATATTTTTATTATTTTAGCAGAATTGCCTTATTCCTATTGATGTATTGGCATAAGTTATGTTTCCAGAAGTAAAGGAAATGAATCGTTAATCTAAAAGAAGTTGTAAAAAATTTAAATGTATTCAATAATAGACATAGAAAGTAATGGTGCAGGTTACAGGAAAGAATGCATTATTGATATTGCGGTTTACAGATATGACGGTCAGAAAATTGTGGACCAGTTTATTTCATTGGTAAACCCCGAAAGTGATATTACCCCTTTTGTGCAGAAATTAACCAATATTACCCCGAAAATGGTTAAAACAGCACCGAAATTCCACGAAATAGCCCGAAGAATTGTTGAAATTACTGCAAATACAACTTTGGTAGGTCACAACATCGATTTTGATTACAGAATGCTTCGCCAATCGTTTCAAAGATTAGGATATGAATTTAAAATCAATACTTTAGATACAATTCCTTTAGCTAAAAAGCTGATTCCGGATGAGGTAAGCTATTCTCTCGGTAAACTGGTAAAATCTTTGGGAATACCTTTAACCAATCATCACAGAGCGGAAGGAGATGCAAGAGCAACGCTGGAATTATTCAAACTTCTGATTTCAAAAGACACAGAAAACGAAATTATTCAGAAACAGCATGATGAAACCAATTCCAAGACTTACATCAACAAAATCAAGGAATTAACGCAGGATCTTCCCAATGAAAAAGGCTTTGTATATTTTCAGAATGAAGCGGGAAAGATCATTTTTTCCGATCATGTTCAGGATGTTAACAAATTTTCAAAAAAAGTTTTCAATTCCAAATCTAAAAAATGGGAAACCATTCAGAAAGACGTTGAACAGATCAATTACGAACTTACCGGAACGGATATCATTGCCAAGCTGATTCTGAATTCAAAAGGAATTAAAAAAAGAGAAATCCTTCCTTTCGGTCTGTATTGCAGAAACGGAAAATACGTCGTGGAAAAAAACAAGCTGAATAAACTGGAAAAACCGATTTTGAAATTCAGATCTTTTACGCAAGGATCGAAAGCAGTACAGTTCATCGGAAAGTTTGAAGAATATAATGATATAGAGGTTTTTAAAAAGAAAATCGAATTCAGAAAACGAAATGAACTTTGGCTGGGACAAGGCAGGAAATTGGGAGAAAAACTGTTTTTGATTGTCGAAAACGGGAAAGTGGTTTCTTACGGTTTTTATGAGCTTTTCACACAGATTCAGACTTTAGGCAAGCTAAATAAATTAAAGATTGATCTTCTTTCACAGTCTGCAGATCTTGTAAATGAGCTGCAGTTGGCTTTGCTGAGAGGAGATTTTGAAACCCTGCCTTTACCGAAATAATACAACACGGCTGAATCTGAAAGGAATCATTTTAAAATCAGGTTTTTAAAAATAAAAAAGAATTAGTATTTTTGTAAAAAATTTAAAGAAAGCAATGCTAAATTTTAAACAACATAAAACCGGTAAAAAGGGAACTGTAAAGTTCTCTAAGGTTTGGAATGTATAAAAGAGTTGTATTGCATAAAAAATAATTATGAATGGCAGACTCTTTTTTCGAAGAATCTGCCTTTTTTATGCTAAAAAGAAATTATGAATTCAAAAGAATTATTAAAGATTGCCAATGAGTTTGGCACCCCGGTGTATGTTTATGATGCCGAATCCATTAAAACACAATACGAGAAACTTACCTCTTCTTTCCTAAAACACACAAAGTTTTTCTACGCAGCGAAAGCGCTTACCAATATCAACATCCTGAAGTATGTGAAAAATCTGGGAGCTTCATTAGATTGTGTATCCATCAATGAAGTAAAACTAGGTTTAAAAGCAGGTTTTCCAAAAGAAAAAATACTTTTTACACCCAATTGTGTGGATCTCGCCGAGATCGAAGAAGCGATGACTTTCGGGGTGCACATCAATATCGATAATATTTCTATTCTGGAGCAGTTCGGGAACAAATACGGAAACTCTTACCCGATTTTAGTAAGAATCAACCCGCATATTTTTGCCGGCGGAAACTATAAAATTTCTACAGGACATATCGACAGTAAATTCGGGATTTCCATCCATCAGGTTCGTCATATCGAAAGAGTGATGAAATCTACCAACCTTAATGTGGAAGGTCTTCATATGCACACCGGAAGCGAGATCAAAGATCCGGATGTTTTTCTTCAGGCTTTGGAGATCATGCTGGAATTATCCGAACATTTCCCGAATCTGAAATATCTGGATATGGGAAGTGGTTTCAAAATTCCTTATCAGGACACCGAAGAAGAAACCGACGTAAAAACATTAGGAAAAAAAGTGGAAAAAGTAATCTCCGAATTTTCAAAATCAACCGGAAAAAAATTCGAATTATGGTTTGAACCAGGTAAATTCCTTGTCGGAAAAAGCGGATATTTACTGGTGAAAGCCAATGTGATTAAACAAACAACGGCAACTGTTTTTGTCGGGGTGAATTCAGGATTCAACCATCTGATTCGTCCGATGTTCTACGATTCTTACCATGTGATCGAAAACTTATCGAACCCGAAAGGAGCGGAAAGAATTTATACCGTGGTAGGAAACATCTGCGAAACGGATACTTTTGCATGGGACAGAAAGCTTAATGAAGTAAGAGAAGGCGATATTCTGGCGTTCCACAATGCAGGAGCTTACGGTTTTGAGATGAGTTCCAATTTTAATTCAAGATTAAAACCTGCCGAAGTTCTGTTTTTAGACGGAAAAGCCCACCTTATCAGAAAAAGAGATGAATTCGAAGATCTTTTGAAAAATCAGATCGAAGTATTGTAGATTCTTAAAAAAGGCTTAACTTTATAAAACAAAATAGTAATAATTTATGAAAAAAATATTTTCAGTTTTGGCAGTAACGGTTTTTGCCTTTTCATTTTCCCAGACGTATGTAAATGTTTCTTCGGTTAAAAATCAGGTAGAAAATGTTTACAAAGGCGGACAGGAAAAATTTGAATATGATCTCACTAATAATTTGAGATATACAGCAAATTCATTTCAGGCAAATGGTGATTTTACATTGAATTTTAAAGTAAATGAAAACGGAGATATTACCGACGTTAAACTTTTGCCTGAGCTTTATGATAAAGGATTTGAAAGAGAAGTGAAGAGAGATTTGAGCAGAATGAAAAAACATTTTGCAGTAAATCAACCAAAAAATGTTTCCGTAGCATTAAGTTTCGGAAGAGATTTGAAACCTTCAGACGGCAGACTGGCGTTTCAGGGAAGAGATTCTTTTGCGAATCAGAATACAAGATAATCCGGCTCGAAGATATATTGAAGCTCCGCATTTTTTGCGGAGCTTTTTTTATTGTTTTTTAATATTTATTTTACGCTCTTGGCATAATCTTTACATCTCTACATTATCAGTCCATTCCAAAATATTTCTGAAACATCAACACTGAAACATCAACACTAAAACATCAAAATATGGCTAAAAATATTGCAGAGCAAATTGTAGAAATGCTCGAAAACGCCAATGTGAAAAGAATTTATGCCGTTACAGGCGACAGTTTAAACCATTTAAATATAGCCGTTAAAAAAAGCAGCATCGAATGGATTCACGTAAGACACGAAGAAGCAGGAGCGTATGCCGCCGCTGCGGAAGCGGAACTGGATGGTTTTGCAGTTTGTGCAGGAAGTTGCGGGCCGGGACACGTTCATTTAATCAATGGGGTTTATGAAGCGCACCGTTCTCATGTTCCGATGTTGGTTATTGCTTCCACGATTCCAAGTGAAGAAATGGGCATGGATTATTTTCAGGAGACCAATACCATTAAGTTATTCGATGATTGCAGTCATTACAACCAAATGATTACAAGACCGGAACAGGTTCAGCGGACGGTACAGACGGCTATTCAGCATGCAATTTCCAAAAAAGGCGTTGCCGTAATCGGTCTTCCGGGAGACGTTTCGGAACTGGATGCAGAAGAAGCGGGGACTTCCAATAAAATTTTCAGAACAAATCCTGTTATTCGTCCTTCAGATGAAGAATTAAAAGAACTCGCAGATTTAATCAACGACAGTAAAAAAGTGACGATCTATTGCGGAATCGGCGCAGAAAATGCCAATCCGGAAGTTGTGGAACTTTCAAAATATTTAAAAGCTCCGGTGGGATATTCTTTCCGCGGAAAAATGTCTATTCAGCCCAATAATCCCAATGAAGTAGGCTTAACCGGACTTCTGGGACTTCCTTCAGCTTATCATGCCATGCACGAAGCCGATCTTCTGCTTCTTTTGGGGACAGATTTTCCTTACGAGAAATTTATGCCCGTCAAAAACAAAATTGTACAAGTTGATGAAGCTCCTGAACGATTGGGAAGAAGAGCAAAACTGGAATTGGGATTAACGGGCGATGTAAAAGAAACCATCAAAGCACTTTTGCCATTATTGAAAGAAAAGACTGATGCCAATTTCCTTAAACAGCAGCTTGAGTTTTATGAAAAGGTTAAAGAAAATCAGCTTACGTATGTGAAAGATCCTGGAACCGAAAATGCCATTCAGCCGGAATTTGTTACCCATACATTGGATAAACTGACAAACAAAGATGCAATTTTTACCGTAGATACAGGAATGTGTTGTGTTTGGGGCGCAAGATACATCACAGGAACCGGAGAACGGAAAATGCTGGGTTCTTTCAATCACGGTTCGATGGCGAATGCGATGCCGATGGCGATTGGAGCATCTTTAGCGTATCCTGAAAGACAGGTTATTGCTCTATGCGGCGACGGAGGTTTATCCATGCTTTTGGGAGATATGGCAACGATTTTTCAGTATAAACTTCCGGTGAAAATTATTGTGTTCAATAACCGGTCTTTAGGAATGGTAAAACTGGAAATGGAAGTAGGAGGAATGCCGGATAATGAAACGGATATGGTGAATCCTGATTTTGCAATGATTGCCCAAGCAATGGGATATCCCGGAAAAAATGTAAACAAACCTGAAGATGTGGAAGCTGCCATTAAAGAATGTCTTGATTATAGCGGTTCTTATCTTTTAAATATTTTTACTAATCCGAATGCACTGGCTTTACCGCCGAAAATTGAAGCCGCTCAGGTTTTAGGAATGACAAAATCCATGGCTCAGCTTATGTTGGGAGGAAAAATGGAAGAAGCGCTCGACACTGTGAAAAGCAATTACAAACACATTAAAGATCTATTGTAATATCCATCATCAGATAATGCTTTTCTCTCATTGGTTTAAGTATTATCTTTGTTTAAGTAAATTTAATTTTAATGAAAAATCCTATGAGAACGATACTGATACTTCTTACGTTTTTTGCATCAAATTTTGCTTTTGCCCAATTTAATGATGTAGAAGAAAGAGACGATAATTTTATGACGGAGAACAATAAAAATATTCTCAAAATAGATATAAAAGAGCCTCTGTTGCAGGTAGCCGTAAAAAACTGTAACGATTTTAAGGCGGCAAGTTTCGAAGGCGGAATTCCCGCTTACAAAGAAATGCTGAGAAAATATATGTACGATTACCTGAATACGGATTTCTATGTGCTGAACGGTGATTTCACATTTACCCTTACCGTAGACCAAAACGGAAAAGTCACCAATATCGAAGGAAGCCCGAAAGTTTCAAACAGTCAGGTGTTTTTTGATGATATGAAGTATGTCGTAAGAAGAATCAAGAAAAACTGGATTCCTGCAAGCTGTAACGGACAGCCTGTAACATCTCAGATCAAAATAAAAATGAATCTGTCTTCCATTGCAACAGATGTATAAGATAACTTTTAATAACCATGAAAAAATATCTTTTAATTTTACCTTTATTGCTTATTGGTGGTAAAGGCTTTTCTCAGGAAAATACAACTCAGGTTCAGCAGACAGCGGAAAGTTACCAGAAAGCAGAATTTCCGGGAGGCGATCAGGCTTTTCAGAAAGAATTCATGAATATGGTTCATGCCTATATTGATATGGCTCTGTATGCTATTCAGGGAAAAGTTACCTTTGTGTTTAATATTGATTCCAGAGGAAAAATCAGCCAGATCGATGTTCTTCCGAAATTCAAAAACAATGAAATGTTTATCGACGATATGAAATATGCGGCGAAAAAAGTAAAAGGAAAATGGACTCCCGCAAAGAAAAACGGCGTTCCGGTCGATTCAAAATTTGTTATGAAGGTGAATTTCAGTACCAATACTTATGATCATGATTAAAAAGTTTTTGAGTTTTTCTGCAATCGTCATCTTTTTTGTATCGAATGCTCAGGTTTTAGATGAATACCCTAAAAATCAGGAATTTTATGAAGGCGGAATGGTAAATTTTTACAAAGAAGCTCATGATTATTTAGCAGCTGCTAACTTTAAAAAATGTAGCGATCAGGAAATTTATCAGCCAAGATTTGTGGTAACAAAAGATGCGGCTGTGAAATTGGTAAAAGACAACGATACTGCAAATATTGCAAAAAACAGATGTGCATACGATCTGTCGCTTGAACTTCTGAAAAATCTGAAACACTGGAAACCCGCGGAAGTAAAAGGAGGAAAATTCGGTGCTTTGGCAGAATTCATATTGTATCCGAATGATGTTATGGAAAATTATAAAGAAGGATATAATGCGAATAATTATGTTTTGTCTGCACAGTATCCAAAAGGGTACGAGAGATTTAGAAAGGATTTTCATGATGAGTTTATGAGTTTGTTCACAGACTATCACATTAATAGCAACGTTAATCTGGAGTTTTATATCAATCAAAAAGGAGAAATTACAAATCCCAGAATCTATCCTGAGATTTATGATCCAAAATTTAATATCGATTTTCTGAGAACTTTGTCTCGACTTAAAAAAGTCTGGAAACCAGCTTTATATTCCAACATTCCGATAAAAGAGAAAATAGTTTATCCCATAATTTTTTCCACAAATTTCTATGAAAGATAATCCTGACATTCTGTCACAATATTTTGTATCTTTGCAAATTCAATTGGTTCAAAGTTTTATGTTTTGAGTTCAAAGTCATATGCTCTAAACCTTAAACCTAAAACCTAAAATTCGATTATCGTGCAGGAAAAATATATAGACGAAACAAAACAGGGAGAAGCTTTTGCCATTGCGGAAAAAGCAGAAAACTCAAAGAAATTATTCTTGGAGAGCTACGGTTGTCAGATGAATTTCTCTGACTCTGAGATTGTTGCATCCATACTTAATGAACAGGGATATAATACCACTTTAAAAGCGGAAGAAGCAGATTTAATTCTTTTAAACACCTGTTCCATCCGTGAAAAAGCCGAGCAGACCGTAAGAATGCGTCTGTCTCAGTTCAAAAACCTGAAAAAAGAAAAACCGAACATGACGGTCGGTGTTTTGGGCTGCATGGCTGAAAGACTGAAAACCAAATTCTTAGAAGAAGAACAGTTGGTGGATCTTGTAGTTGGTCCCGATGCATACAGAGACTTGCCTAATCTTTTAAAAGAAACTGAAGACGGAAGAGATGCGATTAACGTAATCCTTTCCAAAGAAGAAACATATGCAGATATCAATCCGGTTCGTTTAGGCGGAAATGGGGTTACAGCTTTTGTAACGATTACAAGAGGCTGCGATAATATGTGTACGTTCTGCGTTGTTCCTTTCACGAGAGGAAGAGAAAGAAGCCGTGATCCACATTCTATTCTTGATGAGTGCAAAAGCCTTTGGGAAAGCGGGTATAAAGAAATTACCTTATTAGGACAAAACGTAGATTCTTACCTTTGGTATGGAGGCGGTCCTAAAAAAGATTTTGCCAAAGCATCTGAAATGCAGAAAGCTACAGCCGTGAATTTTGCCCAGTTGCTTGATCTGGTTGCGAAAGCCGTTCCTGAAATGAGAATCCGTTTCTCTACTTCAAATCCGCAGGATATGAGTCTGGATGTATTCAGAATGATGGCGAAACACGATAACATCTGTAAATATGTTCACCTTCCGGTTCAGAGTGGAAGCAACAATATGCTGGAAGCCATGAACAGACAGCACACCCGCGAAGAATATTTAGATTTAATTAAAAAAGCAAAAGAAATCGTTCCCGAAGTTGCTTTTTCTCAGGATATGATCGTCGGTTTCTGCAGCGAAACAGAAGAAGATCACCAGGATACATTAAGCTTAATGAGAGAAGTGGAATACGACTACGGTTATATGTTCGCCTACTCAGAAAGACCGGGAACTCCTGCTCACAAAAAGATGGAGGACAATATTCCGGCAGACATTAAACAGAGACGTTTGGCAGAAGTCATTGCTTTACAGGGAGAACTGTCTAGAAAAAGAATGAAATCTTATGTAGGAAGAGTTCACCAGATTTTAATTGAAGGAACTTCAAAAAAGAACGAAAACCAGTGGAAAGGAAGAAACTCCCAGAATGCGGTTTGCGTTTTCGATAAACTGGAAGGTCAGAAAATTGGTGACATTGTGGACGTTTTTGTTTTTGACAATACACAGGGCACACTTTTAGGGGAAACGGTTTCAAAATAAACTATGTCTGACGATTTAACGACAAAGCAACTTTTAAATGATATTTCTGCGTTATTGGAAAATGCCAGAAATAAAGTTGTTGTTGCCGTTAATCAAACCATCGTTCTTACTTATTACGAAATAGGAAGAATGATTGTTGAAGATGAACAGAATGGGGAAAACAGAGCAGAATATGGAAAAGCTGTTCTTAAAGATTTGTCATTACATCTTACAGAGAAATTTGGTAAGGGGTTTTCTGTTTCAAATCTTAAACAAATTAGGCAATTTTATATTGTCTATTCAAAAGGACAAACACCGTCTGTCTTTTTGCAAGATTCGGATAAGCATAATGAAAAAGGACAAACACTGTCTGACGAATCGAGAGTAATAAAAAATCAAAAACCAGCCCGGCAAGATTCTATAAAATTCAACCTTTCATGGTCTCATTATTTGAAGTTAATGAGAATCAATGATAGTAATGAAAGGAAGTTCTACGAAATTGAAAGTTATAAAAACAACTGGAGCCTAAGAGAATTGCAGAGACAGTACGATTCTGCTTTATATGCAAGACTGTCTTTAAGCAAAAATAAAGAAGAAATTCTTCAGCTTGCTGAAAAAGGACAAATTATAGAAAAGCCCAAAGACCTCATCAAAGATCCTTATGTTTTGGAATTTCTGGGACTGTCTGAAAAACCTTATTATTCTGAAAACGAATTAGAGTCCGAATTAATTGATAAACTGGAACATTTTCTTCTGGAATTAGGAACCGGATTTACCTTTGTTGCAAGACAGGACAGAATAACCTTTGATGAAAAGCAATTCCGTATAGATTTGGTGTTTTACAACAGAGTTTTGAGATGTTTTGTCTTAATTGATTTAAAAATCGGCGAACTCAAACATCAGGATATCGGGCAAATGCAGATGTACGTCAACTATTACGATAGAGAAAAACGCCTTGAAGGTGAAAATAAAACCATAGGCATTATTCTTTGTCAGGATAAAAGTGAAGCTTTGGTAAGATATACTTTACCGGAAGATAACGAACAGATTTTTGCAAGTAAGTATTTTACCATATTGCCAAGTAAACAAGATTTTATTAACATTTTAAACTCAGACAATGGAAAAATTTCATAAATATTGCCTAAGTGTATTGTTGGTAATAATCTGCAGCAATATTTCGGCTCAAATTTCCAACGGAACAGCCGAAAGTGAAGACTGTAAACATCTTTATGAGCTTTATAACCGGATTTTAAATCAGGGTTATGAAGATTTGCCGGAAACCTGTACAAAAGAAAAACCTGTACAGAATATAACGATCAGCCAAAAGCATAACGCGATTGATCTTATCGGTAAAATTTTCCCATATAAGCAAAAGAACAATTTTCAACAAAATAAAACGGGAGGAGATTTTTCTGAAAAAGAAAAACATGATCAGCTCCTGAAAAATTTTGAAAAGAACCGCAGAGAAACGCTCTTCGCTGAAATTTTATATTTTAAAACCAGAGTTTCAAAAGTCAGAAATAAAGATTATTTGGACGTTGTAAGTTAAATTTAAACTCAATTATTTTTAAACTAAACAGCAGATTTACAATTAATTAATGTAAATCCTATTCAAATCAATAATCTAAAAATTTACTTATGAGCAACGAGCTTCAAAATATAAAAAACCGTTTCGGAATCATCGGAAACTTTCCGGCTTTAAACCGTGCTTTGGAAAAAGCCATACAGGTCGCACCAACCGACATTTCAGTCCTTGTGATCGGGGAAAGTGGAGTGGGAAAGGAATTTATTCCGAAAATTATCCATTCAGAATCCAAAAGGAAACATCAGCCTTATATTGTCGTTAACTGTGGAGCAATTCCCGAAGGAACCATTGATTCCGAATTGTTCGGACACGAAAAAGGAGCATTTACAGGAGCTACAGCAACCAGAAAAGGATATTTCGAAGTTGCCGATGGCGGAACGATCTTTTTAGATGAGGTGGGAGAGCTTCCTTTACAGACGCAGGTTCGTTTGCTTCGTGTTTTGGAAAGCGGCGAATTTATGAAAGTAGGTTCTTCACAGGTTCAGAAAACGAATGTAAGAATTGTCGCTGCAACAAATGTGAACATGATGAAGGCAATTCAGGACGGAAGATTTCGTGAAGACCTTTATTACCGTCTGAATACAGTGCAGATTGATATGCCGCCTTTACGCGAAAGAAAAGGGGATATTCATTTGCTTTTCAGAAAATTTGCTATCGATTTTGCTGAAAAATACAGAATGCCGGAACTTGAACTTGAGCCAAGTGCGGTACATTATATCGAAAATTATACGTTCCCCGGAAATATTCGTCAGCTAAGAAATTTGGTAGAACAAATGACGGTTGTAGAAAGAAACAGACACGTAGAAGTTGAAAAACTGGCGGAATATATTCCCATGGAATCACATCTTCCCATGGTTGTCAATACTCCGAATACGCCAAAGCAGAACGATTTCGGAAGTGAAAGAGAAATCATGTACAAAATTCTATTTGACATGAGAAACGATATTAATGATTTAAAATCCTTAACTTCGGAATTGATAAAAAATCGCGGAACATCTGATCTGAGCAGTCACGAGAAAAATTTAATCAACAGAATTTATACTCCTGAAACACAGCAGAATGTGGCTCCCGGTTCTTTACTGTATTTTGAAAACAATAATAATCATAATCCGGTAGTTCAGAATCCGACAATTATTTCAGAGCCGGACAACAGCTACGAAGATATTGAAGATATTGAAATTGAAGAAAACAGACCCGAATCTTTATCGCTTCAGAATAATGAAAAAGATTTGATTATCAAAGCATTGGAAAAGCATAAAGGAAGAAGAAACAAAGCGGCAGACGAACTGGGAATTTCCCAAAGAACTTTATACAGAAAAATAAAACAATATAATTTAGAAGAATAATAAACTAAAAATTAAATCATGGTGAAAATTAATGCAAAACCGGTCAATTTCAAATTAGGAGATTACATCAGCGACGGATACGAATTCTACAAAGCAAATTTTGGAAATTTGTTGGGCGCTTTCTTCCTTGCAATGATTATGTCGATCATTCCTTTTTGCGGACTTTTGGCAGTGGGAAATTTTTATAAATATTGCCGTGATTTAAGAGCCGGAAGACAGGTAAGCGCAGGAGATATCTTCAATTTTGATAATTTTACGCCTTACTTTATGATTCAGCTTATTTTATTCGCAGGAATAATGGTTATTTATATTCCCATGTTTATCATGATGGTCGCAATGGGAGAACAGGATCCTTCCGCCGGGCCGCCCGCATTTTTTTTCATTTATATGTTTTTTGTGTATGTTGGGATTTTATTTGTAGCCCTGAAAGGTTTTTATATGCCCGCTTTAATTTCACTTGCAGGAGTTACAGAGATTAAACAGGCATGGAAAATCTCTTCGGTGATGAGTAAAGGAAACCTTTGGTCCATCTTTTTATATTCACTGGCGGTAGGATTTTTATCTCAGTTAGGAATTATAGCATGTTTTATTGGCTTGATTTTTACAATACCTTTTGCATATGCTTCTCATTATTTTGCATACGAAGATGCATTAAAGCAGGTTACTTATGACGAAATTCAGGAAATTGGAATTAAAAATGAATTTTAAAATTAAAAATATTAAAATCGAACAGCCGAAATTTTGGCTTTTGGTGCTGTGTTTATCAGTGCTTAATTCGTGTTACAGTTTTACGGGATCATCTCTTAAAGATGAAAAAACAATTCAGATCAATGAATTTCCCAACAATGCCCCTTTGGTAAATCCTACATTGTCTCAGCAGTTTTCTACGGATATCCAAAACAGGTTCCTTCAGAGAACCACTTTAAAAGGAACGAAGGAAAATCCGGACATTTTGGTAGAAGGTGAAATTACAGATTATTCTATTACACCCACAACCATCAGTTCCAATACGGTTTCTACCAATTCAGGAGGTGTAATACAGGAATCCCAGAATAAACTTACCATTACTGTAAAAGTTCATTACGAGAACAAACTTCATCCGGAGCTTAGTTTCGACAGAACATACAGTGATGAAGCGGTGTTCAACAGCAATCTTTCCCAGTCTGAGATAGAATCTTCTCAGGTGAAAATTGCAACAGACAGAATTATAAACAAGATATTTAACGATATTGTAGCGAACTGGTAAGATGAATCATAGAGTTTTAGAATTATTAAAGACCCCGAAAAACATTCAGTCAGAAGATCTCAATCTTCTGAAAGAAGAGATTAATTCTTTTCCCTATATTCAGAATATCAGAGCGTTGTATTTGTATGGGGTGCATTTGTATGATAAAGACAATTATCAGAAAGTACTTTCTACAACAGCCGCTTATACAACCGATAAAAAAATCCTTTATCAGCTGATTAACGGTAAAATTCAGCAGAAACCAAAACCTGAAATAAAACTGGAAACGGTAAAGGAAAAAAATATTCCTTCAGAAAATCCGCTTAAAATTCTATATCAGAAAAAAGCGGGAAGTTTTCCACTTAAAAGAGAGAAAAATCCTGCAAGCGAAACTCAACCGCAAATTGTTGAGGAATCTCTACCAGCCGTTGCAGAAACTAAAGAAACAGATCGTATTCTTCCGCCTCCGAGAGAAGAAATTAAACATTTGTATGTAAACGGAGAGCGAAACAGAATTCTGTTCGAAGGAGAGGAAAATTTCTTGGAAGAAGATACTTTTGAAACTATTGATCTCGAATCCACACTAGAATCCGGTTCTATCGTAACTCAGAAAGCTGAGAAAAAAGAAGAGACCGCTTCAGAAGAAAAATTTAACGAAAATCCTCTTCCGATTGCAGCAGAATACGAAGAATTCATTCCTGAAACTACAGTTGAAGAAGAAAATGTAAATTCTGAAGCTGAACAAGAGGTAATTTCAGATAATTCAGAGTCGGAATCTTCTAAAGAGGAAACTGTATCCGAGATTCAGATTCAGGAAGAAGAAAATAAATCAACAAAAGAGCAGTCTGATCATATTTCAGATGAAGCTGAAAACGAAGAGCTAAAACCGGCGGAAGAAATTTCAGAATTTACCCCTGAAACCATTGTTGAAGAGGAAAATCTAAATGCTGAAAAAGAAGATGTTGAAGACCTATCAGAATTAAGCATCCATGAAACAGAAGCTTTTCTTCCGGAAGTGCAGGTCTCTGCAAATGAATCTGTTGAAGAACCAAAAAATGAAAGCAGCCAGTCTGAAAATTCAGAAATAAACGCATCAGAAGAGTCCGCAGAATTTACGCCTGAAACCATTATTGATGAAGATGAAATTTCATCCGAGAAAGAAGAAAAGGTTGTTCAGAATGATGCTGAACTAAGCTTCCACGGAACAGAATCTTTCCTTCCGGAAGTGAAAATTCAGGCAAATACAGAAGATAAGATTACGGAAGCTCCTCAGCTTAACATCAATAAGCATGAAGACGAAATGCGCCGTCTCATTGAAGAAGTGGAGAAGAAAATGAAGGAAAAAGCGGCTGCGGAAGAACACAAAAAAGAAGAAGAACCTGAAAATATCGGTCACGATATAAGTTTTGCCGAAACGCAAAGCTTTGAGGTAAAACCTATTGAAACGGAAGCTCAGGAAGAAATTAAAACGGAAAATGCAGTAGCAGAAAACAGTTCTGAACAGGCAGAAGAACCAAAAGCCGAAGTCAGTAAAGAAAAAGAAGAAATTCCGACAAAAGGAGAAGAAACGGAAGTTCAGTCTGCGTGGAAACCTATGTCTTTCGATTCCAATCTTCCGGATTCTCTGATCAGTAAATCTCCCGAAGTTTCTCAGCCTAAAACTGAAGAGCTTAAAGCAGATGAAGCAGCAGAAATTCATCAATCAGAGATTGCAGAGCAGAAGCAAACAGCAGAAGCCGAAACTGAGTCGGATTCCGACGAAGAAAGCATAGTTTCTGAAATCTCTGAAGAAACAACTGAACAAAATACCGATGAAGATGTTTCTGAGAATTCAGAAGAAAATAAAGAGGAAGTTCCGGTAATGAACGTTTCGTTTTTCGGATCGGGATGGACGATTCCTCAACCAGAAAAAGAAAAAATGACAGAAGAACCCAAACAGGAAAGCAAAGAAGAAAAAACAGTTGAAATTCCTGTGGAAAAACCTGCAAAAACAGCCAAGCCAAATGTCTTCGACAGCAATGTTCCGGGATTCATCAATACATGGCAGAGCTGGCTGAAAATCGACAGAACGGAAGAAAAACCTAAAGAGGAGAAACCCGATCTGAAAACAAAAGTGATTGAAACTTTTATCGAAAACAATCCGAGAATCAGTCAGTTAAAAGAAGAAAGTACTTTTGTCGTGAAAGAAAAAGGAGACGATATCTCGCATTTGATGACAGAAACACTGGCAAATCTTTATTTTGAACAGAAATTATATACCAAAGCCATAAAAGCATTTGAAATTCTGATCAAGAAAACCCCTGAAAAGAGAAAATATTACGAAGGTAAAATTCAGGAAATTAAAGATTTCAGAACCAAAGGATAACCTAAAAAACGAACCAATGAGCTTATTGTCTATTAACGCTTTTCATATCCTTTTTGGTGCGGTTGCGGTCATCATCTTATACATTGCGGCAATTGCTGTTCTGTTGAGAACAAAATCTGGAATTCTCCCTTATATGGCGTTAATCCTTTTTCCCGTCATAGCTCCTTTAGGAATTCTTCTTGAAAATTATAACAGGAAAATAAAATAAATAAAAGAGCGGAAAATTTTTCCGCTCTTTATTTTTTATGTCTGTTGAGGAAGTTCTTTATTTTTCCTGAATTTCCGCCATAATCTGCGTCCGAACACGATAACACCTATAATGATTATAATAGCGCAGATTCCGGCAATAATAGGAGCTGCCATCGCCAGAAATGCCATGATTCCTGCTCCGGCTGTTTCTGCGGTTCCGACGACGGAATTTCCCAAACCTCCCGTTGTTGCAGTCGATGCAGCCCGAAGCCCCGCAAATCCAGAACTGATGGTGGCTGCGGTTCCGCCTCCCGCAATTAAGGCTAAAGCCCACTGTGGAAAAGTTCCCAGATCTGCAAACTGACTGGCAAACAGAACAGAACCTGCAATCGTCGCCATCGGAACAGAAATCGTGTCCAGCAAATGGTCTATAAAAGGAATGTAATAGGCTAAAACCTCAACAACGGTTGCAATTCCGGTGGTGATTAAAGTGGGAAGTCCGGAAAGCCATTCAAAATTTTCGCTCATGGGAATCCAGTGCATATACGAAGCAAGACTTACGGCAAACATCGGAAGAAATACCCGGAATCCGCTTGCTGCAGCCAGTCCGATACCCATAAACGCACTCAGGAGATAAGGTAAATAGGGAACGTTGTCTAACATGTTAATTTTCAGATTGATTGTTTTCCCTAAGGTACAAAAAAATAAATTCTGAGAAATTTTCTGATAAAAATATTCCCTTACATAAATTCAGCCTAAGAAATTCAACAAAAATAGGGGATAAAAAAAATTAAGACTTCTTCTGAGCCTGACAAAGTTTGATAAACTGCGCTTCTACATCCTGAAATTTTTCAGGCATTTCCGGGGAAGCCCAAAACATCATTGCCATTGTTTTATCGCCGAAAGCTTCTTTAAAAAGATCTTTATTCAGACGGTAACATTCTCTTAAAAGCCTTTTGATACGGTTTCTGTGAACCGCTTTTTTAAAATATTTTTTGGAAACCGAAACCGCAAATTTCGTGCTTTCTACAGGTGTTGTCGGTTTGTTTTTAAGAATAATTATTCGCAGATTCCCATTCGTTCTCCATTTACCTTTTTCGAAAAGTAAAGAGATCTCGGTATTTTTCTTGAGTTTTTCGGCTCTGGGATATCTGAAATTTGTCATGTACGGACTGTAAAGATAGGATTTGTATGATGTTTTTCCCACAGATTTTAAAAATTCAGGCAAAAATATCCGAAACTTTCGTAAAATCTGCGGGAAAAAATTAATTTTTCTTGGTTAAATAATTGATGACTTCCGCTGCGGCGTATAACCCGAAAATTGCCGGAATAAAGCTGATGGTTCCGTAAAAAGATCTTTTATAATTCGTTCCGTCCGTCATTTTTAAACTGTCGTCTTTTTGCAGCTCATCAGAAAAAACACATTTAAATCCTTTGTTTATTTTTTCTTTTCGAAGTCTTTTTCTTACCTGTTTTGCAAGATAGCAGTTCTGGGTTCTGCTGATGTCTTTCACCATCACTTTGCTCGGATCGGTTTTTCCTCCGGCTCCCATAGAACTTACAAGTTTTATTTTTCTCTTTTTTGCTGCTTTTATCAGGCAAAGTTTAGGCGTTACACTGTCGATGCAGTCCAGAACATAATCAAACTTTCCGTTGTCAAGAATTTCGTCCATTCTTTCAGGATTCAGGAATTCGTTGATTTTGATGAGGTTAAGTTTTGGATTAATGTCTAACAATCTTTCAGCAACTACTTCAACTTTATGTTTTCCTACTGTGGAATGTAGAGCAGGCAACTGTCTGTTAATGTTGGTGATATCTACCGTATCGCCGTCTACAATCGTCATGTTTCCGACTCCGGCTCTTGCAAGGAATTCTGCTGCAAAAGAACCGACACCACCCAAACCGACAACTAAAACTGTTGCTTTATTCAACTTTTCCAAACCTTCTTCTTTTAAGAGAAGTTCCGTTCTTTCCAACCAGTATTTATCCATTTTTTATTGTCTCTAAATTTTCTGCAATCTGTTTGTTTAAATTTTCCAGCGAAATTCCCTTTATTTCAGATGCTTTCTCATACAATTCTTCGATGCTGAAATCGTCATTGTCGGTTTCCAGAAAGATTTTATCTAAAGGAGTAATTTTCAAAGTATTTTGCAAAGATAAATTATACAAAACCGCTTTTCCAAAACTCAGGTAAAAATTATTTTTCAGCAGATCTTCCGCAATCCTTTCTTTTTTATTAAAACCATGAATAATCATGGGCTGTTCTGCATATTTTTTAAAAGAAATCACTTCATAAAACTTCCGTACACAATGAATGATTATTGGCTTTTTAACCTCATTTGCAAACCTTATCTGTCTTAAAAAAACTTCTTCCTGAATTTTCTCTTCAGCTTCAGCAAAAGAATCCAGACCGCATTCACCAATTGCAAAACAGTTTTCAGAAATCATGTTTCTCATCCATTTAAACTGATCATCAAGATTATTCACATCAATATCTTTCGGATGAATGCCTATTGAATACGGAACATCCGGCGGAATCTGCTCAATATTCAGATTATAAATTCCGTTTGGTATATTTTTTTTATGATGATGAAAATCAAAAAAATCCATACCTCAAAAATAGTATTAATTTAGATTTAACGTAAATTTCTTAAACGAACGTTTATAAATCTGTTAAAAATTTCATAACTTTACTTAAACTACACTTCATGAAGAAAAAATTTACAGAAAAGCAAATACATATTTTAGATATCGCGGAAGAACTTATTGCAAAAAAAGGATATGAGGGAACCTCCGTGAGAGATATTTGTTCGAAGGCGAATATCAATGTTGCAATGATTTCTTATTATTTTGGGTCGAAAGAAAAGATGATGTCGTATCTTTATCAGTACAGGGTTTTAAAAACAAGAGAGACTTTTTCAGAATTTGCAGATACCATTAAAGACGGCAAACCGGAAATGCAGCTCAAAGAAATTATTAAATATATTGTTTCTCAGTTATTTAAATATAATTATTTCCATGGGTTTGTTACACAGGAACTTCGTCATACAGAAAATTTAAAAGATGAACTGCTGGATTTTTATCAGCTTTTCGTTAAAAAATTAGACGAAGTCATTAAAAAAGGCGTGGCTTCGGGTGTTTTTACCTTCACTCCCAAACCAGAAGATATTTTAACCACCATTATCGGTTCTACTTTATTTGTAATTCGCAACCGGAATTTTTATGAATTGTATGTTCCGAACAAAAGCGAGGAAACCTACACAAAGGAAGCAGAGAAAAAAGTGAGAATGAATCTTTTAATGACCGTTTTTGCCATTTTGGGATACGCTGCAGACTAAATTTACGTTAAATAATCATAAAAAAAAATCTATTGGCAAAAAAGTTATATTTTTGCAAATTAGTAAATCGGCTGAATAATCCGAAAACTGTTGAACTTTTTATATGAAAAAATATATTTTAGGTATTTTTACTGTAGCAGTAGTAGCTTCGTGCGTAAGTAAGCAGGAAAGAGCAATGAAAAGTGCGGATAAAAATCTTATCTTAAAAACTGCCAATGAAAACTTTGCTAAAAAGAAGTGGAAAAACGCTTTAGCACTTTACGACAGGCTTCCAAACCTTGTTGCAGGTACAGATGATGCTCCCAATGTGGTTTTTAATTCGGCGTATGCGAATTATTATGACAAAAACTACAGATTAGCGGGAAATCAGTTTAAAAATTTTGCAATCAGCTTTCCTCAGGATAAAAGAAGGGAAGAGGCGGCATATATGTCTGCTCTGTGTTACTACGAAGGTTCAATGGATTATAATCTGGATCAGTCTACCACACAAACAGCAATTAACGAACTTCAGGATTTCTTAAATAATTATCCGAACTCCGAAAGATCTAAAAATATCAATACGCTTATTGACGAACTGTCTTATAAGCTTGAGTTCAAAGCGTACGAAAATGCAAGACAATACTACAAAATGGCAGAATACAAAGCTGCCAATGTAGCATTTGAAAACGTTCTGGAAGATTTCCCGAGTACAAAACTTCGTCCGCAGATTTATGATTATATCGTAAAGTCCCGTTACGAACTGGCTACAAAATCGGTATATGATCTTAAAGATGAACGTATAGAAAGCGCATTGGCCTTCACAAGGCAGATCGAAAAGGAAATGCCGAACACCGAAGTTTCTAAAACGGCTTTGGAGATCAGAAGCAAGCTTGAAAAAGAAAAGAAAGAATTTGCTGTAGTTAAGAAAAATACAGAAGCAAGAATTGCCGTTTTAACGGAAAGACAGAAAAAGCTGGAAGCGAAGAATGCGGAACAGGCAAAAACCATTCAGCAGGAGAAAGATCAGGTGGAAGCAGAAAAGAAAGCAATGCAGATCCAGAGGGACAGTGCAGCAATTAGCACACCTCCGCCGGCGGCGACTTTCAAAATTAAAAGATAATTCGTAAATTTGCGAACTTAAATAAAATTAATATTCTCAAAATGAGTGTAAAAGATACAAAAGCAGAAGTAAATACCATTACTTACGATAAGGATAAGATTGAAGACAAAGTAGGCTCAATCTACGAAGCGATTGTTATCATGGGAAAAAGAGCAGAGCAGATCAACGCTGAAATTCGTACAGAACTTCACAATAAGCTAGACGAGTTTGCTGTTCATAATTCTACATTGGAAGAAGTTTTCGAAAACAGAGAACAGATCGAGATCTCTAAACATTACGAAAAACTTCCAAAGCCGACTTCTATTGCAATTGAAGAATGGCTGAACGAAGATGTGTACTTCAGAAAAACTGAAGAGAGAAAATAAAAATCAGTGTATTTTTTATATATGAAGGTCATAAGGAAATCTTTTTCTTTATGACCTTTGTTGTTTGAACAGGTTTGTGAGAAAAAATAAGTAATTTAGTATTCTTAAAAAATTAAAATTGAATGAGTCTTTCCGGTAAAAAAATTCTCATTGCGATTTCCGGAGGAATTGCAGCCTATAAAATCCATTTTCTGATCAGAGATTTTGTGAAAAAAGGAGCCGAAGTTCAGGTGATTATGACACCTGATGCAGAACATTTCGTTACGAAGCTCAGTATTTCCACTTTATCCAAAAATCCGGTGTACTCAGATTTTTACAGCGATAACGGCACATGGAACAGCCATGTTGAAATGGCTTTGTGGGCAGATGTAATGGTTGTTGCGCCCTGTACAGCAGGTACATTGTCTAAAATGGTTCATGGATTATGCGATAATCTTCTGATTGCAACCTATATGTCTGCAAAATGTCCTGTTTTTATTGCTCCTGCAATGGATCTGGATATGTATGTGCATCCGTCCACAACAAAAAATCTGGAATTGGCAGAAAGTTTCGGACATCATATTATTCCGGCGGAAAGCGGTGAATTGGCAAGCGGATTAGTCGGGCAGGGAAGAATGGCAGAACCGGAAACCATAGCACATTCAGTCGAAGATTTTTTTGATTCTAAAATTGAAAAAACATTCGTAGGGAAAACGGTTTTAATTACAGCCGGACCAACGTATGAAGCCATTGATCCTGTGAGATTCATCGGAAATCATTCCTCTGGAAAGATGGGGTTTTCTCTGGCGGAAGAAGCCGCAAGAAGAGGTGCAAAAGTAATCTTAATTTCGGGACCGAGCTCTCAGAAAATCAATAATAAAAATGTTGAATTACACAAAGTAATCTCAGCAAAAGAAATGTTATCGAAAGTTCTGGAATTTTACGATACAACAGACATCGGAATTGCAAGTGCAGCCGTGGCAGATTACGCTCCGAAAGAAGTGGCAAAGGAAAAAATTAAAAAGAATGACGAAATTTTAACGATTGAACTGGTTAAAAATCCGGACATTCTTAAAACCATGGGGGAAAAGAAAACCCATCAGTTTTTAGTCGGTTTTGCGTTGGAAACTCAGAATGAAGAGGAAAATGCCAAAGGAAAACTGGAAAAGAAAAATCTGGATATGATCGTTTTAAATTCGCTTCGTGATGAAGGAGCCGGTTTTAAAAATGATACCAATAAAATAAAGATATTTACCAAAACGGAAAAAACAGAATTTGATCTGAAATCTAAAGATGAAGTGGCAAAAGACATTTTGGATTTTGTTGAGTCTCAACTTTTAAAATAATTTTAATAAATTTCCGTTCTCAATTTTTAGAAGATAATGAAAAAATTTTTAAGCATATTTTTACTTCTGTTTTTATTCAGTCAGAGTTTTTCTCAGGAGTTACTGGCAACCGTACAGGTAAATTCCCAACAATTGGGAGGAAGTAACCAGTCTGCCTACAAAGCTCTGGAGAAAAGTCTGAGAGATTTCATCAACAATACAAGCTGGACAGGAAAAAGACTTCAGAATTTTGAAAAAATAAAATCCAACTTCGCGATTGTGATCAGCGAAAGAGACGGAAACCGTTTCAGGGGAAGTATTGTGGTACAGGCAGTTCGTCCGGTTTTCAACACCACGTATGAATCTCCTTTGCTTAACCTTCAGGATACAAGATTTTCCTTTGATTATGTGGAAAATGAAAACCTTATCTTCAACGAAAGACAGTTTTCCGGAAAAAATTTGATTGATGTGATCAGTTTTTACGTTTATGTTATTTTGGGAATGGATGCAGACAGTTTTCAGTCGATGGCAGGAACACAATGGTATCAGAAAGCACAGCAGATTGCACAAAACGGAGAATCTCAGAATACCTACGACGGTTGGAAGCAGATCAATGAACCGAGAAGCCGTTCTATCCTCATCAAAGAAATCATGAGCCCGAACTGGAGCCAGCTTCGCGCAACCATTTATTCTTATCACAGAGCCGGACTGGATAATCTGTTCAATCAGGATCAGAGTCAGGGTAAAAAAGTAATTTTTGATGCTTTAATGCAGCTTAAACAATACGAAAACTCTTTTCAGCAGGCTTATTTCTTCAATCTTTTCATGGATTCCAAAGCAGATGAGATTTTCAATATCTTCAATAACGGAAATAACGGAGGAATTGTTTTGGGAGATCTTAAGAATGAAATGATCATCCTTTCGCCAAAAAATACCGAAGCAAGATGGAATAAATGGAAACAGTAATTCTCTTGAATTCTGAAATCTAAAGTTCTATATTTGCAATAGCCAAATAATCGCTATTATCAATGCTTTCGAGAATTTACATTAAAAACTTTGCCCTTATTGATACCCTTGAAGTATCATTACACAACGGTTTACAGGTGATTACCGGAGAAACCGGTGCGGGAAAATCTATCATTTTAGGTGCGCTCCGATTGATTCTGGGGGAAAGAGCAGATGTAAAATCGATCTCAAAAGCAGAAGAAAAAAGCATCGTAGAAACAGAATTTTCCCTGAACAATCAGTTCAAAAAATTCTTTATCGAAAATGATCTGGATTACGAACATCAGACCATTATCCGTCGAGAAATTTTACCTTCCGGAAAATCGAGGGCATTCATTAATGATGTTCCTGTAACACTGGATATTTTAAAGGAACTGTCTTCTCAGTTGATCGACATTCACTCCCAGTTTGAAACGTCGAATCTTTTTACGGCAGAATATCAGTTTAAAATCATTGACGGACTTTCTGAAAATAAACAGATCATTCATGAGTATCAGAATGAATTTTCAGATTTTCAAAGCCTTAAAACGCAACTCAAAAAACTACAGACACAGCTTTCGGATTCCAATAAAGAAAGTGACTATAAAGCGTTTCTTTTGAACGAGCTTGAGGAACTGCGTCTGGATAATGTGGATTATGAAGAACTTCAGAATCAGCTTTCCATTCAGGAAAATGCGGAAATGATCTCCGATAATCTGGCTCAGGTTTTATCAAGATTTCATCAGGAAGAAGTAGGAATTTTGTCATTTTTTAATGAAGCGAAGAACAAACTTGCCAAAATTGCGGAAGTTTCCCAGAGTTTTGCGGAACTTGATGAAAGGCTTGAAATGTCTTTTGTGGAATTAAAAGACATTATCTCCGAGCTGGAAGATGAAGCGGAAAGCATAGAAGTAAATCCTGAAAATTTAGCATTACTGGTTGAATTAAATAACAGAATCAATAATCTTTTTGTAAAACATAATGTTTCCGATCTTACGGAACTCAAAGAAATCAGAGATCAGTTAGCCGGAGAACAGCAGGGCGCTTCCGAACTGGAATCTCAGATTGAAGAAGTGGAGGAAAATATTTCTAAAAAGGAAAAAACACTTCAGATTCTGGTTGAAAAACTTTCGAAAAACAGAAAAAAAAGCATCCCTGTTTTCATCAAAAAAGCAGAATCATTGCTCAAAAAACTGGGGCTTGAAAAAGCCAGAGTTGATATTGAACTGCACGATTCTTCGGACTTCAATCCATTTGGAAAAGAAAATATCCAGCTTTTGTTTCAGGCAAACTCAGGATTTCCGTTAAAGCCGATACAGACGGCAATTTCCGGTGGTGAAAGATCAAGGGTAATGTTGGCGGTAAAAAAGATCATTGCAGAAAGTGATGAACTTCCAACCTTAATTTTAGACGAAATCGATACCGGAGTTTCAGGAAAAGTAGCCGAAGAAATCGGAAATCTAATGCGGGAAATGTCTGCGGATATGCAGCTTATCGTCATTTCTCACTTAGCACAGGTTGCCGCAAAAGGAAACAATAATTATAAAGTACTGAAACAGGACATAGCTGGAAAAACCCAGTCTACCATTGTTCCTTTAAGTGACGAGGAAAAGCTGAATGAGATTGCACAGTTGCTTTCCGGAAGTAAGATTACCGAAGCGGCTTTGGCGCAAGCGAAAGAGTTGATAGGATAGGTTTTAACGAAATAAATAATATAGGACTTCTGGATTTCAGAGGTCTTTTTTATTTTGGGGTCTATTTAACATAAAAACAAAGCTGTTTTTTCATTTCAAAAAAATGA
Source organism: Chryseobacterium urinae (assembly GCF_030518295.1). NCBI lineage: Bacteria > Pseudomonadati > Bacteroidota > Flavobacteriia > Flavobacteriales > Weeksellaceae > Chryseobacterium > Chryseobacterium urinae. The sequence continues at coordinate 50,649 of NZ_JAULSJ010000011.1, forward strand.
TTACTTTTGATTTATAATTTTAACGAAACAAGCGTAAGCTATCATTTTGGTATTAGAAAACCGCTAATCTTCTAAAAAGACCAAATTTTGATAGACTTACGCCCGTGTACCTATAACTGGCACAGGCGGAGTCTTTCTTGGTCTTTGGGTTCTTAGCGGTACCTCTAATACAGATTGGCTTTTGCTCCGTGCCTTTTGCATGATTCTATCTCCTGATCAATTTTTGTCTAAGGCTTTTTATTAAAATTAATACGACAGCTTTTGTCGTACCGCAAATTTATTTTTGCACATGAAAATGTTTAATTAAAAAATCTGAAAGCGATGAAAATACTGAATAGGTCGGGATAAAATAAACCGCATAACAAAAAATTTAAAATATAGGATTTTCCCTATGTTGAAATATCAAAAAAAACTAAGTACATGACAAAAATTGTAATACATTGATATTCATTTTTTATAATACTCCCAAGATTCTTCTGGTTTATTAAAGGAAACCAGAATTAAAGTATCTAATTTGCCCTCTTTGTCAAAACCCTTCACCCCAGATACATAGCATAGAGCATCGTTGATTTTCACTATTTTCGGATGATGATAAAACTCGCCTTTCTTTAATTTGTTAAACAGCCAAAACACAGGTTTTTCCTGATTTCTATCAAAGCAAAATACCTTGAAGTTTTTCCTTAGCCGAATATAATACCTTATGTTGTTTTTGTTTAAAAACTCCAGCCAGTGATGCCCTACAAATTCTCTGTCCGCCAGTAAGCAATTAATAAAATCCCTGCCAAACCAGGTGATGAACTGTCTTATTAATTCTATTCTTTCTGTGGTATCAGAATTACCTCTTTTATCTAATGTTCTGAACATGATTGGAATAGCAATATTTTTATAGCAGATTCCAAGCATCAGGATATTGATATTGGAACTTCCAAACTTCCAGTTAGTACGATCCAACACCAAAACCAGATTTTCCTTTTCAGGCAAAATATTAAATATAAAACCAGAAATCAACTTCATGGGCAAATCAAAATCTGCCATAAACCTTTGTATTCTCCGGAAGGAACTTCCCGCTGTGGCATTACTGTCAAAAGCATTAGCCAAAGACAGATAATTAACTGTTTTTACTTTACATAAAGCTAAAATCAAAAGTGAAATAAATTTCAATCGGGCTTTATTGATTTTTGTTTCAAAATTATGCTCTAAAACTGAATCTAATTCTATAATTTTATAATCTTGACTGGTATTGGTATACTTAGTTGAATGCCTGAGAAACATCTTCTAATTTACTAAATATCAGTCATTTAAACAAATAATAATACTTTATCTTGTTGATTTTCAATATTTTGAAACTTTTGTCATGTACTAAAATCTTACCGACAAAAACGGAATTTCCCTGGCTATGAGCGAACCTGAAGCAGGAAAGCACCATGATACCTATGAAATCCATACTCATTTTAACGAAGTGATTTCTATACTTAAGGATTCAAAGATCAGTGTGGATGGTTTATTTATGAATGCAGATTCTGGTTTTGATTGCCTTAGGCTCAGAGCACTATGCTTTCAGTATGGAATGATCCCGAACTTTGCAAGAAATAAAAGAAGCAAAACAATAGAAGATGATATCTACTTCGATCCAGAACTTTACAAAGAAAGATACTCTATTGAAAGAACAAACGCTTGGCTGGACAGCTTCAGATCACTCCTGAACAGATATGACACAACTGTGATCAGTTGGAAAGCTTTAAATTATATCGCGTTTATTGTGATTGGACTGAAGAAAAGTAAAAAGTTTAAATGAGCTCACTCAATAAGAATCCTGACCGAAGGTCAGGATTCTGTCGTTTGATAATAATCTGCAATATTTTTAATTTCATCGAGACTCAGGTTCCACATAAAGTTCAGGAACTGCTGATAACTTTCACTTTGATTTTTGGGATCTACCCGATCTAAATATCGATTTAAATTGTAGTTTTTTCTCGCTTCATAAATCTTGGCGAAACATTTTCCGAGCCAGTTTTTGTAATACTTTTCCTCTTCATTATCCTGCAAAAACTGAAGACTTGCATAAATTCCGACTCCATAATCTTCAGAGTGATAAAAATTAGGCAAGGTTTCCATTCTTGCGATTTTTTCTACCGTAGAATAAGAATCGGAAGGTTTTTCATCCGGAACATCATTTTTAAGTTCAGGAAACACTTTTTTGAGGTTATTGATTCTTAAAACCATTTCAGGATGCGATCTCAGAGAATCTTTATTCAGCTTTTCCTTGAAATGATTGTAATTATACAGAGAAAAATCTTCTTTTTTCAGCCATTTGTCTTTAAATTCCTGCTTCGGAAGGTTGAAATATTTTTTATAGGTTTCCACTTTCAGCTCTCTTGGCGAAATGGTATCAAAATCTTCCAGTCTTTTCAGAGCATTAACGTATTCAGTTTTCTTAAAATCGCTGTTTTTAAAAACCACATATCCTAGAGAATCTGCCTGCATTTCCTGCTTTCTGTTTTCAGCCCCTTTTCTGTAGATTCTGTTTTTCATCACATCAAAAGCCCTCTGATTACGGTTTTCCTTCGTCGATTTTATATCCTGAACCACCATTTTGTCCATTTTATCCTGTTCGATCATACTCAGAAAAGTTTTCAGCGTATGCTCGGAAATTTTATGTCCTAATTCATGGGAAATTACGGCAGCAAGCTGATCGTCATTATTCAGCCAGTTGAAAAGCCCCATATTGATGACAAAAGTGCCGTCTGCAAAACAGTATGCATTCGGAGTATTGTCTCTGGCGATAAGAATTTTTAAATTTTGCGGAATCTGGGAATTGTTTTTTCTTAACCGTTCGATAAGATTTTTAACCTTTGCATCAAACACAGAATTGAAAGCAAAATCTTTTTCCTTTACTTTTTTTTCAAACTCTTTGTCGAATTCTTTATAAATTTTAGAAAGCTCATTGCCCGTCTTTCCGGGATAATCGGATCTGCTTTTTTTACTTAAACTTTCGGTATTCGCCGTGAAATTTCTCAGAAATTCTTTTCTCTGGGCATAATCTGCCGTATCGAGAGGTTTATACATCTGTCCGAAAGCGGTGATAACGAAATGGATAAGCAATAAGGAAATTAGTTTTTTCATCATCTTTTACATCAATAATCACAAAAATAAATCATTTCGTTTCATGTTTTCAAATTTATTTTAAATTTGTTTAAGATCAATTGCTATGACAATTCTTATTTATTTTGTGACATTTATTGTCATTGCCGTACTTCTCTTTTATGTTTTGGGATATGGTTATATTTTCAACGGAATATCCAAAACCTATTTAAGGGGAAAACTCAGCGCCAATATTGATGACGGAACATTGTTTTCCGGCAACCTCATCGCTACAGAATCTCCTGAACTTTGGGAGGAATCTCCCGAATACAACAAAAAACAATTACCGAAAAATATCGTTGAAGATTTAACACATTCCAATACCGCATCTTTTATTGTGGTGAAAAACGGAAAGCTGCTTCACGAAGAGTATTGGAACGGCTACAATCAGCTATCGAAAACCAATTCTTTCTCTATGGCAAAAGCAGTTACGGTAATGCTTTTGGGCAAAGCATTGGAAGAGAGAAAAATTAAAAGTCTTGATGATAAGTTTTCGGATTATTTTGAGGAATTTAAAAATAAAGATTTTGCTAAAAATTTAACGTTAAAAAATCTGGCTCAGATGGAATCGGGACTGGACTGGGATGAAAATTATAAGAATCCTTTTCTGCCCAATGCGAAAGCTTATTACGGAAAAAATTTAATGAACGCTACTTTTTCAAGGAAATTTAAAGAAAATCCGGGAGAAAGATTTGAATATCAGAGCGGTTCTACGCAGCTTTTAGGGTTTGCCATTAAAAAAGCTGTCGGACAGTCTTTGGCAAGTTATTTATCCGAAAAATTCTGGATTCCGATGGGAATGGAGCAAAATGCAACATGGAGCACGGACGAAAGCGGAATGGAAAAAACATATTGCTGCATCCATTCTAATTCAAGGGATTTTGCAAAACTGGGACAGTTATTTCTTAATGATGGAAAAGTTGAGGATAAGCAGATTTTAAATCCGGACTTCATCAATACAATGCGGAACCCGACTAAAAATTCTGATGAAATTTACGGAATGGGATTCTGGATCAACCACGACAATCCTATAAAGCATTATTATTTTTTAGGACTTCAGGGACAATACATCATTATGATTCCGGAACATGATATGGTGATTGTAAGGACAGGAAGCTATAATAATCTTCCGAAAAACGACAGGGGAAGACCAGATCAGGTGAAATTTCTGGTGAATGAAACGGTAAAATTATTTCAATAAAAATATGGAAAAATACAGCCCGAAAGTTGATGAATACATTGAAAAATCTCAGGATTTTGCAAAACCTATTCTGAATTATATCCGAGAAACCGTTCACGAATTCTGTCCTGATGCAGAAGAAGCGATTAAGTGGAAGTTTCCCACGTTCCTGTATAAAGGGAAGATTCTTTGTTCAATGGTTGCTTTTAAACAATACTGCAGTATGGGATTTTGGCTTCATGATGAGATGACATCGCTGAAAGAGTTTGAAACGGAGGCTGAAAAAACGAATATGTTCAGTTTAGGTAAAATTACAGAAACAGAAAATCTTCCTTCAAAACCTCAGCTTAAAAAGATGATTACTGAAGCGATGGAACTGACAGATATGGGCGTTACTTTGAAAAAAGCAGCTCCATCGAAAACGGAAACAGAGGTTCCTGATTATTTTCAAAATGCTTTGAATGAAAATATAAAAGCTCTGGAAATTTTTAAAAAAGCTTCGTCCTCTTTCCGTAAAGAATATATCAACTGGATCAAGGAAGCTAAAACGGAATCAACCAAAAACAAAAGAATGGAACAGGCTTTAGAGTGGATCTCTGAAGGAAAAGGCAGGAACTGGAAGTATGAAAAAAGGTAGTTTTAAATTTAATGAAATCTGAAATTCGCCTCTTTAAGCGTATTATTTTTTAAAAAAGCTTCATATTCGGGAGACATCTGTTTTCGTCCGAAAGTATTTTCGCCGCTCATGCTTCCGAGACGCACTTTATCTTTGCCGTATTTTCTGTTCATGGCATCCATTGCTTTCATCACCGGCAAATGCAGATTCTGGGTATCTTCTTCAAAAAGATTAATCAATCTTTGATCTTCCGGCACAAAATCGTTCACAATAACGCCAGCTTTTTTATAATGAAATCCTTCTTTGAAAATATCTTCGAACAGCTCATTTACGACTCTGCCAATTAAAATTGATGAATTGGTAGGATTGGGAAGAATTCTGGTTGCGGCATTCCGATATTCGGGAAGATCCTTCCTGAATCGGTTGGTCTGTACAAAAACCGTTACCATTTTGCAGCAGGTATTCTGTTTTCTCAGGCGTTCGGAACAGTACATTCCGAAGGTTTCCACACGTTCGCGAACATCTTCTTTTTTGGTAAGCATTTCCATGAAGCTTCTGGTGACGGCAATGGATTTTTTCGGAGACGGCGCATTCAATTCTAACTGACGGATTCCTTTCAGTTCGTTCACCATTCTTACTCCATGAATTCCCATGATCTTCCGAACCCACATTTCAGGCTTTTGAAGAAGATCCCATGCTTTATGCACTCCATTGTCATGCATTTTTACGGCAAGACGTCTTCCGATTCCCCAAACGTCATCAATTTTTAACCATTTTAAGGCTTTTTCTATTTTTTTTTGGGTATCTAAAATATAAATTCCGTTAAACTTTTCTGGAAATTGCTTTACAATGCGGTTCGCCACCTTACAAAGTGTTTTTGTAGCGGCAACTCCTATACTCACAGGAATTTTTTCCTGCTCATCAATTTCATTTTTGATTTTAAGACAGTAGTCGTAAATATCAATATATTTGAAACTTTTAAGATCCAGAAAAAGCTCATCAATTGAATACACTTCATAATCAGACTTATCCACATACGCTGTGGATACCTCTATAACACGCTGACTTTTAAAATTATACAATTCGAATTTTGCGGAAAAACATTGTACATCATGTTCTTTAAATAATTCCTTATACTTAAAAGCCGGAGCTGCCATCGGAATTCCCAGATCTTTAGCTTCTTTACTTCTGGACACTACACAGCCATCGTTGTTGGAAAGTACCACAACGGGTTTATTTTCTAGTTTCGGATCAAGCGTTCTTTCGCAGGAAACAAAGAAATTATTGCAATCTACCAAAGCATACATAATAGTGGATACTGCAGAACAAAATTAGATACTATTTGTATCATTTTTAGTATATTTGCTGATACAATTTGTATCAATGTCGATTTTTTCAGATAACATCAGGTTTTTAAGGACTCAAAAGAACTTATCTCAACAGGAACTTGCGGAGAACCTCTCCATGAGCCGTGTCCGGTATTCCAAATACGAGGACGGGCGTTCTGAACCGCCTTATGAACTGCTCATCAGAATTTCGAAGTATTTCAATATAAGTATTGATCTGCTTCTTACGGTAGATATCCGCAAATATCCGCTGGAAGATGTATTAAAACTTCCGGATAACAGAATTGTTCTTCCGGTTGTAGTGGATCAATCGGGAAACAACAGCATTGAAATTGTTCCTCAAAAAGCATCGATGGGTTATTTATCCGGTTACAGTGATCCGGAATATATTGAGAGTCTGCAAAGGATTTCCTTACCTTTTTTAATTAACGGAAAATATCGTGCATTTCCCGCGAAAGGAGACTCAATGCCGCCATTTAAAGATGGTTCTTACATTATTGGTAAATATGTTGAAAATATTGACGACCTAAAACCAAATAAAAGTTATGTTTTTGTGACTTTGAATGACGGTATTTCTTACAAAAGATTTAAAACCAAAAAGAAAAAAGCAATAACAGTAGCCTCAGACAATTCATTTTATAAACCTTATGATATTCCTTTGGGGGAAATTTTTGAAATCTGGCAATATGCTTCAGGAATTTTTCCGGAAGATTTTGAACCTGATCATTTTGAGCATTATCATCTTAAAGAGATGTTTCTGGAGTTAAGAAGAGATATTAAAGAAGTTAATGATAAACTCATTTAATAACATTCCAATACACCAGTTTTTGATGTATTAGAAATGTTATTTATCTATGAGAACAAACTCATGACGAAATTTTTCAATTATATTTTTCTTATGCTTGATATTTTTACACCTAAAGTGGCATTTGGAGTATACTGAAAAGATGTAGCAAAAACCTTAAATCTTACAGGTGTAGCCAGATTATTATCAATCATATTTGTCGCAACCCCGAAGCTACCATCGTCTTTGTAAATAGATGTTGTTACAAAATTTCCTTTTTTAGAAATAATAAATTTCATATTATCATTGATTCCCACATTTACTCCGCCGTATCCCCCTGTCGTAAAATAAGCATAATGAGCAGAGTTATTACCTACAGTAACCGCACCAGAATTTTTTTCAGATGTAAGAGTATCGTTAAGAGATGTTGTAATTCCGAATCCTATTGCACCACCAAAAGGATTGTAGTTTGTTCCTACTTTTGTGATCGTTCCTTCAATTACAAAATCGTCGGCTGCAGAAAGAAAGGACTGCGTGTAATATGCTAAGAGAACAATATTATCATTTTGTCCTGCAGCATTAAATAAATCGGCATCATATCCTATATTCAGTTCATTTGGGGTTTTTACCAATTCGTTATCAAACGGAAGATTTCCTATTGTAACTCTGGTCCATTCATTTTTGCTGATATCGACTTCATTTGCTGAATTTTTATCAAATACGGTAAATTTTGCAGGTGTATTATAATCTGCAACTCCATTCCACAATCTTATTGTGTAATCTCCCAAAGAATAAGTCTGAGTATTAAACGAAAAACTAATCATATTTGCATTGAGCAGAGTAACTTTAGAATTATCAATAGTTTCTACTACACTTCCTGATGAATTTATAATTTTAATACTGAAATTGCTCGGATTTAAATTAAGATTAGAGCCAATTAAAGTGATAAATGTCAAATTATTAGAATTGGTTGCTTTTGGAACAACTGAAGGATAAACCAGTCCCACATTCATCGCATTGGTCGTCCATCCTCCATTCATAGATGTCTTCCATGCCGTTTTCTCAGCTTCAGACATTATTGTCGGAATATTCAGAAAAGGTTTTACTCCATTTGACCGTCCAATTATTCCTGCTGCGTTTTGAGATAAAAATGCAGTGAATGTCGCATCATTGGTAACATCATTTAATCCTGTGATTGAATATTTTAGTCCTGAAGTATTTACTGTCCAGTCTGCTCCCAACGTTAAACCGGCTCCGGCTACAGAAGTTAGGGAAGAGTTCGCAATATTTTTCCCCAAATCTCCAGCTGCTTTGGGTGTACCATCTGCAAGAAGCACATAATTAGAATTAAAATATCCCATATCTACTTTCTTGTAATATTTAGCATCACTTTGCTCCTTAGTATAAGAAGTTCCTGAAATTAATTCTCCATTCCCTAATTTAATGTCATTAGTGGCAATATTTTCAGGAATGTCATTTACTCCAAGAATTGTTTTCCAAGATTCAATATCTTCCGGAGAGAAGTCTGAAGCATCTTTATTTGCTTTAATTAATAAAGCATTCTCTAATCCATTAACAGTATGTATAGATAAAGACTCGTTTTTGTGATAATAGCTGTCTATCCATTCCCAAAACTGCTCCTGAGTAGGTTTTAAACCTTCTGAAAACCAACTTTTTAATTCTTTTTTGTCTGTACTCATAATAAATAATTTGTTTTTTGTGTCTATTTTTAATTAAGATATTCCTGAATCTGAACCGTCAGTTTAGGGTGATTTTTCATGTATTGTGCAATTTTTAACCAGCTTTCCTGTTTTGGTTCATAATACTCCAATACATTATTTTGAGTATATCGCATTTTAGGAGGATACCATTCGTATGTTTTTACAAACTTTAAAAGTTGTGTCGCCTTTTTCGTTACTAAACTCCCTCCCTGCATATAAGAATGAAGAGACACCCTGTCGTACCAGCTTAAGACATTGTAAATACTGTCTAAAGCAAGTGCAGAATTTTCGTAGCTGTTACTATTTTCCATATTTTTTGATTTTGCATATGATGTTTGAAAGTTTTTAAAAAAAGTAAATCAGAATTTTTAAGTTTTCTAATGATTAAATTTCATTCCTAAAAACTGTACTTTTCATATCACAAAAATGGATATGCAAAACGCCAAAACTCGACGTATTAAAAATTAATTTTCTAATACAAAGAGCAGACGTTTAAATTTTAAAGCTAAAAATCAATAACCTTCTGGCTAACAATAATATTCTAATTCATCTCAAAACAATATTTATTTATCATTAAAATTCATAAAAAACACGTCACCTTTTGGCGTTTCCTATGTATAGCTTTGTATTTTCAAAATCATAAAATTTTAAATAATGGATAAAGTAAGTTTACAGAGAATTGAAAAACTTCATCCCTATGTAAGGGAAGAGGTAAAACAGATTGTGAAGGAATGCAATGAAGCATTAACCGGAAAAGCAAAAATAAGAATTACACAGGGCTTAAGAAGTTTTGAAGAACAGGAAAAACTTTACGCCATCGGAAGAATTACTTCAGGGAAAAAAGTAACTAATGCAAAAGCGGGACAAAGCATCCATAATTACGGATTGGCAGTCGACATCTGTTTAATGATCGATGGAAAAACTGCAAGTTGGGACACCGCAAAAGATTGGGATAACGATCAGGTTGCCGATTGGTACGAATGTGTAAAGATTTTCGCAAAATACGGCTGGGACTGGGGCGGAAACTGGAAGACCTTTAAAGACCTTCCCCATTTTGAGAAAAAGAATATTCCTACAAAAAAAGGGTTGGCAAAAACAAGCTGGAGAACGCTCTATAAAATGCCCAGAGACAAAGACAATTATCCTGTATTTTAATTCTCTTTTATTTGAAAATTATTTTTTAATGCGTCGAGTTTTGTCGCTGACCCCATTTATCTTTGCCTCAGTAAGATAACATCAAAGCAATTATTATATCAAGCTAAAACCAATAGTCATTTCCCGGAAATCTATTGGTTTTACTTGTCTAAAGTTGTTAAATGTTTCTTTAAAAAAAAGTGAAAATCATATGAAAAAGACAACCATTCTTTCTTTGGACGGAGGCGGAATAAGGGGAATTATCACCTGCATTATTCTGCGTTACATCGAAGAGCAGCTTCAGTTGTATGATAAGCCAAGCGCCAGACTTGGTGATTATTTCGACTTTGTTGCGGGAAGCAGCACCGGCGGACTGATTGCTTCTATTATTCTTTGTCCCGATGAACACCGAAAAGCAAAATATTCTATCCAGAAAGGATTAGAATTGTATGCTGAAAAAGGTGGCGACATATTTCAGGTTTCTTTTTGGGAACGTTTGGTCAATCCTTTCGGACTTCTGAACGAAAAGATCTCTCAGGAAGCTCTTGAAAAAAATCTGAATGATTTTTTTGGAAATTTAGAATTAAAAGAACTCATAAAACCATGCCTTATAACAAGTTACGATATAGAAAACAGAAGAGCAAAGCTTTTCAATTCCTGGAAAGCGAACTTAAGTACCGATAATTTTTATGTAAAAGACGTTTGCAGAGCGACTTCTGCAGCTCCTACATATTTTAGCCCGGTTCAGATAAAATCCATGTACGGACAGATTTTCAGCCTGATCGACGGTGGGATGTTTGCCAATAATCCGGCTTTGTGCGCGTACGCAGAAGCCAGAAAAATTCCGTTTGCAGAAGTTTTGAAAAATCATCAGAAAGCCAATCATCCGAGCGTAAATGATATGATTGTTGTTTCCATCGGAACAGGCATCGAGGCAAGATCTTATTCTTTCAAAAAACTGGAAAAATCCGGAAAAATTGGCTGGGTGAACCCAATAATCGATATTTTGATGTCTGCCAATGCCGAAACAGTAGATTATCAGCTTTCTCAGATGTTTCAGACTTTAGGATTGAGAAATCAGAAAAATTATTACCGGCTTAATCCTTCATTAAAAAATGCTTCTCCTGCAATGGATAATGTAAAAAGATCGAATATTGAAAATCTTATACAGGCAGGATTATGTTATATCGACGAAAACAGAGAAACTTTAAACCAGATAGTACAAAAACTGATTAAAAACAAAATATAAGCTTTAAACCTTATAATAAATCAATATAAGCTTTTTTAATTATATTTAAATAATAACTAATCATTATCAATCATGAAGACAATATTTACATTTCTTATACTCAACATTCTATCTTTTATTGCAGGCTGTTTTATTTTTTGTTAGACTACTTCAATCCTCCGGTCACAAAAGATGGACATCCATATATGCCGATTGAAAATGTAATATGTTCGGTAATCGCTGCTTTTGTCTCTACCATTCTATTTTTCATCTTCATCAGAAAATATATTACAGAAAAATTTTAATTTTTTTGAAAATAATAAATAATACGTCAAGTTTTGACGTTTGCTGCTCCTACATTTGAAATATAAAATAAAACAGAGCAGAAGAACAATTAAAATAAATTTTGAATTCAACATTTACGATAAAAACATATTCAATTTTTAACACCAAATAAAAAAAACAAAATGAAAACACAACATCATTATTCTGACATTATCTTCGACAGAACCCGTTACACCATTGAATGGAGCGATATTGAAAATGCTGAAACAGATTACGACAATTATCTTAATGACATCCAAACCTCTTGCGACGGATTTTTAAAAATGATGACCTTTAAGAAAATATATATCAATTAATTTTTAAACACATCAAGTTCTGCCGCTGTTCAGCAGTCTGGTATACTACTATCCTTGTTTCGTTTTTCTAAATTCTTCATTTTTCAAATGTTGAACAGCCGGAACTGTGTTTAAAAATCATCATCAAAACATCTACATAAATCAATAAACAAAAAATTACATATATTATGATAACAAAAGAAGAACTAAAACTTTACTTTGAAAAAGGGGATCAGCCCACACAAAATCAATTCTGGGAATGGATGGACTCTTACTGGCATAAAGAAGAGAAAATATCACTTAAATCTACTGATCTTTTAGCCACAGAACAACATCTTATGTACTCTTTAACAGACAGCACAGAATTATTAGGTGTAGCCAAAGCAATTGTTATTCCAGAGGGGGTAAAAGTTATTGGCGCAAGTAGTTTTTCTTTCAGCGGTATTACTAAAAATTATATTACAAAAATTACGTTTCCGGATACTTTAGAAAAAATAAAAAACACTGCATTTTTATCTCAATATATAACTGGAAGTATAAATATCCCTAATAATTGTAAAGTCATCGAAATCAATGCATTTAATAGCTATAATATTAATATATCTGAATTAATTCTGGGAGAAAATTTAGAATACATAGGAGCTTCCGCATTTTATTTATCCGGATCCACTAAACTATTCAATCTGTACATCCCAGATTCAGTAAAGTCAGTAGGACAAAACGCTTTTTATATCCCTTCATTACAAACCGTCTCTGCACCCGCTGGTTTAGATCTTAACACCGCAGGAATTCCTGCAACAGCAGTGATTACATACAGAGACTTACCAGAATAACTTTAAAATTAAAAAATGACAACAAAAGAAGAATTAAAACTTTATTTTGAGAAGGGAGACCAGCCTAAACAAGAGCATTTCTGGGAATGGATGGATTCTTATTGGCATAAAGAAGAGAAAATAGCTTTGGATTCTCTGCCAGATATAATTGATACCTCTGAATTTGCAACCTTAACTTACGTGAACGAAAAAATTGGAGCAGATGACGGCGGAGTCTGGATCTTTCCGGATAATTCAAAATAATCAATTATGAAATTTAGAGAAATTATAATAAAAAGTATAAATATTGCAGAAGGCAATTATACTAATAATCAGGACGAAATTAAATCTTTTGAGCCCCTTGAAATATATCTGGTTCCGAGAAAAGAAGGATCACACGAACGTTTTGTTACCGATAATAATGGAATTATTTCCAAACAATCTGCTGACAGCAGTGATACATTTGATAACATAACCAATAGAGGGAACTCTACAACAAAGAATGAAATCGTTTTGGCTTCTGCAAAAGGAAGATCTGCCGCACTTGGATTTAATGAAAAAACTTCCGGATATTATTTTGGTGACATGAATCCCGAGCATACCGGAAGTAATAATTTAGGTTTCGGGATTAATACTTTAAAAAAGTTAAGCTCAGGATCCTATAATACCTCTGTCGGTTGTTACAGTCTTTCTGAAGTCTCAGAAGGAAGCAATAACACAACTCTTGGATACGCTACTGCATATCAGCTAAATAGATCATCTACAAATGTATTCATTGGGCATTATACGGGGTTTAATTTGAGATCAGAAATATTAGAATCGGATTTAGCAAATATTTCTCCCGCAGCAGCAGCTTATATGAAAGAACAAGTTGCGTTATCAGGATACAACGGTACATCATTTAATTCTTCTTTAAACACTTATGTGGGTGGGGCTATCAATAGTAACGGAAGTACTCCTGTAAGAGCAGCCATGTCAACTATTATCGGAGCGTCAACTTTAAATAATACGTTATACAGAAATTTTAATAATATTGTAATTGGTGCAGGAAATTATATGAGGACAGCAAACTCTGCGATGAATAATTCAATCATCATTGGTAACTGCATTAATTTACCTAATCAGGTAGATGCTTTGGTAATTGGCTCAAATAAATCGCGCAGGATTAATTCATCGGAAGCAATTATATATGGAGAGCTGCCCAATAACAGACTATCTATTAACGCTCCTTTAACAATCCCCTCTCAATACATGCCAAATGCTCAGGGAAGTTCCGAGTTTTCCAAAAATATCGTAGCAAAACCAGACGGTACTTTTGGATGGGAAAACAAAACGGAATATATACCCTTTACTGGAGCAGATTCTACAAAACCTGTTACCGGAGATATTTTTATAAAAGACTCTTCTAATTATACGCAACTTACCTCACAATATATTTTTAGCGCAGATAATTCTGACACTGGAAGTCTACTCGGTTCTGATGGTATAAAATTTATTGAAATCGGTTCAGATGTTGCGAGCATATCAAAATCAGGTATTGTAACTCAAGGAGAATCATTTACCATTACTTGTAACAAACCAAAATCAAGAGGGCTCATTGGATATTATGATTACACCGATAATATAGACGAGCTAGATTATGTACAAAAGAAATATATTGACAAAAAATCATCTTACTCTAAAACAGAAATCAAAACAAACGGTAAATGGATTAATGGAAAAACAATTTATACAAAAACGGTATTTTATGATGAAATTCCCCAAAACGGCATTATAGAAATTTATAAAGATTTTGAGAATATAGAAACAATAATTTCCAATCAAATGTTTACAGAATGGTGGGCAAACGAAATTGCTTTTGCAGGAAACCAATGGAATGGAGAACTTTTCATAAGCATAAATCAAATGCTAGTAAGAATACTAAATGTGAAGATTCCAAATTCTGATTATTCTAAAATTGATTCATTTACTCTTACTTTAGAATACACTAAATTAACTGATTAACAAAATACTGATTCAAATTTATGCGAATCACAAATTAGATTCAGAATTTATTTCATAAAAAAATAAAACACGACAAGTTTTGTCGCATTAACCGCATATATTTGTGGTAGAAACTTTTAGCAATGAAAAAAGATTTTTATCTTACAAGATACGCTTTAATTATAAAAAGATTGGAAAGTTCTCCGGCTACCTATTCACAGCTGGAAGAGTATCTGCTTAACTCCTTTGAATTTCAGGATGCGGGGATAAAGGGTTACTCTATCCGTACACTGCAAAGAGATATCCGGGAAATTTCGGATCTTTTCAATCTCTCCATTCATAATAAAAAGAAGGGAGACAATCGTTATTATATTGAGAGCCGCCCGATTATGGAAGTGGATGAATACAACCAGAAGTTACTGGAATCTTTTCAGGTAAGCAATGCGCTGAATCTTCATCCTGATTTTTCTAATCTTATATTTTTCGAAAGCAGAAAGCCGACAGGTGTTGAGCATTTTTATGATCTTTTCTTTGCTATCCGTAACAAAAGAATTGTTTCCTTTGAGCACTACAACTATAAAAATAAGCTGATGACTTCCAGGAAAGTTCATCCGTTGGCTTTGAAGGAATCTAAAGACAGATGGTATCTTATTGCTATTGATACGAAAGACAAAATGCTGAAGTCTTTCGGACTAGACAGAATTAATTATCTGGATGTTTCTAAAAATAATTTTAGGGAGAAATACAAATACAATTTCCGCGAACATTTCAAAAATGCTTTTGGGGTAATGAATCTTGCGGAGCAAAATCCACAGAAAATTGTTCTGAAATGCAGCAGGCATCAGGGAGAATACATCAGAAGTTTTCCTCTTCATCAGTCTCAGAAAGAAACCAAAGAAACACCGGAAGAAATATTTTTTGAGTTTTTCCTGCATCCTACTTACGATTTTATGCAGGAAATCCTTTCCTTTGGAAAAGAAGTTCAGGTACTCGAACCTAAAGTTTTAGTTAATGATATCCGCAAAAATCTTCAGGAGTCTTTAAACAGGTATCTTGAAAGCTAAAAAACTTATCATTTCGATACGTTTTTTTGATTACTTTTACATAAATATACCAAAGTGAAATCTTTTTTTGTACTTCTTTTTTGCGGTGTTTTTTCTTTCTGCTTTTCACAGCAGACAGAGGAATTTAAACTCATTAAGAATTATTATAATCAGCATCGTTCAATGCTTGGCAAAGAGTTTAAGAAAAAATTTGATGCGGAGACCGATAATTATCATAAAGCATCCATAAAGCTAGATTATATGCTTTTCATGCAGAAAATGGACAGTGTAGAAAATG
Source organism: Chryseobacterium urinae (assembly GCF_030518295.1). Classification (NCBI taxonomy): domain Bacteria; kingdom Pseudomonadati; phylum Bacteroidota; class Flavobacteriia; order Flavobacteriales; family Weeksellaceae; genus Chryseobacterium; species Chryseobacterium urinae. Next base: position 66,555 of record NZ_JAULSJ010000011.1, read on the forward strand.
TCGCGCTTACAGGAGCTTTGTTAAAAACCAAAAACCTTGAAGATCTTAGCAAATTAAAATTACTGAAAACTTTGTCTCCTGAGCTTTCTGCGGCTCCTTCGGTAGTTACAGATAAAATGGCAGATTATCCGGGGGGAATAAATCAGCTTCGAAAAGAAGTGGCTGATCTTTTTTACCTCGGTGGTGTATATTCCGAAGTAAAAACCGTAAAAACTAATGTGGCTTTTATTGTAGAGAAAGATGGCAGCATCAGCAACGTTCAGGCAGAGGGAGATAATTTCACGTTCAACAGACAGGCAGAAATTGCTCTTTATTCTGTTTCACAAAAGTTTTCTCCGGCTATCATCAACGGTGATCCGGTACGATATCGTTTTCGGCTTCCTTTAACCATGAATATTGAACCATAAATGTTTACCGACGAATATTTCATGAAAATGGCTCTTCATGAAGCTGAAACCGCGTTAGAAAAAGATGAAGTTCCTATCGGATGCGTAATAGTCTCCAATAACAGAGTGATTGCAAGAGCCCATAATCTCACTGAAACCTTAAACGATGTAACGGCTCACGCAGAAATGCAGGCAATAACTTCTGCTGCCAATTTTCTGGGTGGAAAATATTTAAGAGACTGTACTCTCTATGTCACAATGGAACCTTGTGTAATGTGCTCCGGCGCATTGTCTTGGTCACAAATTTCGAAAGTTGTCATCGGAGCAAGAGATGAACAACGGGGGTTCATCAATAAGAACCTTTCTCTTCACCCCAAAACAGAAATCGTTACAGGTATTTTAGAAAATGAATGTTCTTTAATTGTGAAAGAATTCTTTAAATCTAAAAGATGATATAAAAGTTGAGGTTGAGGTTAAGGTTAGGATATTATTTATCAATCGCTTTTTAAATCTGAACCTCAACCTTTTACTATAAATTTTTACCCAAAAAATATAAGCCTTTCAAAGTATGCAATCTGTCCATCACGTGAATCTTATCCGTTAGAGGTTTGTAGACATGAGAGACTCCGCCGGTTGCCACCACAAAACAATCATCGTTTACCTCATCGTTTATTCTGTCTATGAATCCTTCTACCATTCCCAGAAATCCGTAGACCATTCCGCTTTGCATACAGGTTACCGTATCTAAACCCAGAACGGTTTTGGGCTTTACCAGCTCAATTTCCGGAAGCTGAGCGGTCTGGCTGATCAAAGAATTAAGTGCAGTAACAATTCCCGGGGCGATAATTACTCCCAAAGTTTCTCCGCTTTCTGCAACACAGCTCGCCGTGAGTGCAGTTCCGAAATCCAGTACAATTTTTTTTCTGTCGGGATACATATTATGAGCCGCAACAAGGTTTGCATAAATATCAGTTCCCATCTGTTTAGATTTTGCCTGGACTTCGGAAGGCGTATTTCTGTCAACAATCACAGGATGAATATTGTGGATCTTTTTTATTGCTGCACTCATCACTTTTGTAAGCTGAGGTACAACAGATCCGATAATGACTTTACTGATTTCTGCAGGCTCAATTTTATAGGTCTGATACAGCATCAGCATTTGTACGTATAATTCGTCTGCCGTTCTGTATGGTTTTGTATTAATTACCCAGGAAATATCACAGTTGTCTTCGTTAAAAAGTCCGAATCTGATATTGCTGTTTCCTATGTTTATTACAATTGACTTCATTTATTTATTTTCAAAAAGATGGAAATCTCCGATTAATTTTAAGGCACTAAATTTACTGATTTTAGTAAAACTACGGTTTAGATTTTCTTGTATTTAAGAAACTATTATTTATATTTAAACCTAAAATCACTTCAACTCAAATTTTCATGAAAAAACTGATTCTGCTATTTTTATTTCTTTCGGGAATTAACGCTTTCTCACAGACTGCCGCCGGCGCAAAAGAAGTATTTGAAAAAATAAAAAAAGAAGCAAAGATCGACGGAAGCGATAAGACGGTTTACCATATTCTGGACGAGTTCTACAACAAGAGCTTACAGGCTGAAAATGATGAAATGACCACGAAAACGATTGAAAAAATCCAGAATCTGCTTTCCGATCCTTCTACAAAAAATATTCACCTGCTGATGTTGTTTTTGATGTATCAACAGCATATAAGCCAGACAGCAATGGTTGGCAAAAAGCCTAATTCTGAATTTCAGGTAGAAACAATGAAAATATTGAATAGTGAATTTCAAAAAATATATGGGAAAATTCCTGCCATCATTTATATTTATACTTATGAATCTTTGGACAGTGCAAACAAGAAGGACGAAGCTAAAGCATTTGCTGCGCAGGGTTTAAAAGAATATCCCGATTCTGTTCCTTTAAAAGTTTATCATTATCTCAATACCAATGATGAAGTCCTAAAAAACGATTTGGTTAAAAATCATTCTAACCACTGGATGGTAAAACAGTTTGGAATTCAATAAAAATTCACTTTCAATTATCACGTAATATCATATAAAAAAATCCCTGAAAAAAACTCTTCAGGGATTTATTATGCTTCATTAAATTTAATTCTATTTCACCTCAACGAAATTATCCGCCATATTTACATCAGCAAGTCTTTGGCTGAAATCTATTCCTAAAACCGATAACTGTGATTTTGTATAAGGAATGGTGATGGAGTATTCTTTCTGCGTCCAAGGCCAGTAAGGCATTGTTTTGAATTCTCCGTAAGCATCTTTTTCCTTCCACGTACGAGTCATGTTCATAGGAATCTGATAATTGATTATTTTTTTGTCCGTAGTTATAACACTGAAATCAATCGGCATTGGAACCTGTCCGTTATTCACCAAAGTAATGGTGGTGGATTTTGCATCATATTTTACGTCTTTGATTCCGTAATCTATTGTTTTTGTGGTATTGATCCAGTAATTCTGAAACCATTTCAGATCCATACCCGAAACTTTCTGGGCAATATGTAAGAAATCTCTGTCTGAAGGATGTTTTAGCGCCCATTGATCATAATACTGCTCCAATGTTTCCGCAAGATTCTGTTCCCCCATAATGTAACCCAGCTCAACCAGATACAATTCTCCTTTTACATAAGAAGCATACGTATAGGAAGTTCCGTTATCATGATGATCTCCCAACCAGATTGCCGGTTCTTCGATACCTTTTTTTACAAAATTTCTGTAAGCATTTAAAGAATTGGCAAAAGGATTCGGAAGTTGTTTTGCAGGAGGAAACAACTGATTCATCACATATCCTTCCGCATAACTTGTAAATCCTTCATCCATCCAGGGACGCATCGGTTCATTGGTCGCAAGAATTTGCTGATACCACGAATGCGCTCCTTCATGAGCCATTAATCCCATCAACCCTTCAATATCATTTGCTTCACCTAAAATCATGGTACACATTCCATATTCCATACCTCCATCTCCTCCCTGAATAAAAGAATATGTCGGATACACATATTTCCCGAAATGGGAATTCATCAACTGATAATATTTTGTGATGTAAGGCTGTGCTTCTTCCCAGACTTTTGTTTTATCGTTATTCTGATATACTAAAAAAACTTTCGGACCTTGCGGAACGTCAAAACTTTTTACGATATAGTCTTTATCTGCAGCCCAGGCAAAATCGAGGATATTTTTAGCACTCCACTTCCATGTTGCTTTATTTTTATCTGCTTTAATTTTAGCATTAGCATCATAACCTTTTACTTCAGAAGGATTTTCCAGAATTCCTCCTGCTCCGATGACATACTCTTTGTTGATTTTAATGGTTACATCAAAATCCGAGAACGGTGCGTGAAATTCTCTTCCGATATAATCAAATGTTGCCCAACCGTCGTAATCGTATTCTGCGATTTTCGGATACCATTGCGTCATCGTCATATCCACTCCTTCCCTGTTATTTCTTCCGCTTCTTCTGATTTGCTGCGGAATTACCGCATCCCATTCTAAAGTAAATGTAGTGGATGAATTAGGCTTAATCGGTTCTGCAAGATAAACTTTCATTACCGTCTCCTGAATCTCAAACTTCAGTATTTTCCCGTTCTGTTTGATCCAATGGATATTTTGCGCTCCTTCCTGATCTTTCGGGATCGAAGCTAATCTTGAAACACCGTCTTTCTGCAGTCTGGAATCTCCGTTTTTTCCTTGTCCTGCAACACGCTGATCCATCATCGAATTGGGCTTAAAAGCATTCCAGTACAAATGGAAATAGACAACATTCAGTTCGTCCGGAGAGTCATTTTTGTAATCTAAAGTTTGTTTTCCTTCGTAGGTAAACTTTTCAGCATTCACATCAATATCCATCTTGTATTTCGCACTCTGCTGATAATAAGCTCCCTGCTGAGCATGAAACTGTGAAATGATAAATGCAAACAGGATTGCAACCGATTTTTTCATTTAAAATTTTATTTTTTCTAAAGATAAGTATTTAAAAATAATAATCTATTTAAACACGAATATCACTAATATTCACACAATTTTAAACACAAATAAAATTCGTGTGATTCGTGAAAAATTAGCGTCATTTGTGTTTAATTCAAAAGTTTTTTAATCAAAGTAATCTGTCCCAGATGATAATAGCAATGCTCGATCATGCCATCTATATTTCTGAGATAGGTTCCGTATTTTTCGTCTACAAAAGCCTCGTTCATTTTTGACTCGGGCATTTTCTCTAATAAATCCGCGAACTTTTTGGCATCGCTTAAAAATTTACTTTTCAGGTTTTCCCACTGTTCCGGAGATTCAATCGGAGGTAGGTCGAAGCTGAATTGATCCCTGATTTCCAAATCGCCACCTTCAAAAACGTTAATTAAACCGGCAATATAATAATCAATATGAAAAGTAAGCATTGCGATGGTATTTAAGGAGCCTACTTTGGCTGTTGCCTTTTCCCAAGAAACATCGGAAAGCTGATCTTTAAAGTTGGTATTGGCAATCCATAAACCATCTAATGTGACCTCCCGGAATCTTTTGGCTAATTGTGCTGCTGAACTCATTTGTTTTAATTTTTCTTAAAGATATGTTCTTAACCACAAATTTCACAAATAAAAAACACAATTTTAGGCACAAATAAACTTAGTGAAATTCGTGTGGAAAATTTGCGCCATTCGTGTTTGAATAAACTGAATTCATGTCTCAACAAAAAACCTCAAATGAAAACATCCGAGGTTTATATGTAATTGAAATTAATCAAGTTATTTTTTCGTTGAAGATTCTTTCTTTCCGCTCTGTAAGATCTTTTCTAAGATTCTTAAGGTGATAAGATACGTCGGTTTTACTCCTGTTAATCCTAAACCTCCCGAAGAAAGTGTACTTCCGGTTTCCAAAGGATTATCGGATGCGTAATAGGCATACATCACGAATAAATCCGGAGTAATGTGATGTCTGATCTTCGAAGCCACCTGAATGGCTTTCTGGTAATGCGCCCCTTCCATCTCAAGACCGATCGCTTTCCATGAAGTATTCATAAAATATGAAAGAATATCCCTGTTCTGAAGCGAAGTTCCCAAAACGGTAATCATCGGACCTTCGAAAGCTTTTAATTCATCATCTTTGAAATCATCAAGTTTCAGGGCATTTTCGAACGGATAATTGTCTGCTGTTCCTTCAAAAATATGTGAAGTCGGGATCATGATGTCTCCTTTTCCACCGGCAAGAATTCCCGCTTTACCCATGATGGAAACAGATTTTACCTTCATCATGTACACTTCCCCTTTATGTTCGTAAGGTCTCAGCAATTCGTCCATTATTTCGTAAGCCTGTTCTCCGAATGCATAATCAAAAACCATTACGACATCATCTCCTGCAAATTTAATATCCTGAAAAGGCGTATTTCTGAGATCTGTTTTGCTGAGGTCGATGATCTGCACATCGATATTACTTCCGCTTTTGTCATTAATGTAGATCATTCCCTGTTCCAAAGCGTATTTGGAAACTTTATCGCGAAGTTCTTTTTTGTCGGAAATTTCTCCGTACATTTTGTAATCTACTTCTTTATGATCTTTTTTCTTCAATGCTTCGTTGGCATACAGCATATTTTTCACAGAGTGCATATTGGCAGAAATGATGTGAAGCGGTCTCATGTGAAGATTATTTTCAAACAAAACTTCTTTTACTTTATTCGCCCACTTTTCACCAAAATAGTGATGTCCTACTCTTTCCTTTAAGATAGCACTGAAATGAATTTCCCTTTCTCTGGTCTGTTTTGCATCTTCCAGACTTACTTTCGCAAGGTTGTAGATGATTTTGAATAAACGGTCAGGATTTTCATCATCCCCGAAAGTATTATAAGCCTTTAAAGTTTCATCAAACGTTCTTCCTATTAAAGAAGATAAATGAATAAGGGCAACTTCTTTTTCTCTTCTGCTGAATTTTTTCTCTCCTTTCACCACTTCTTCAATAATTTTGAAGGCTCTTGTCGGTTTCCAGTTTTCATCCTGAATGAAAGCCAGATTGCGAACTTTATCTGCCTCAATAAATAAAAAGGTAAGGTGGGTAAGAATATCATAAATTTCCGAACGCCCCAAAAGAACTTCAATGTTCATCTGGTGTTCATCGATTCTGTAACAGTTTCTTCTTCTTTTTTTAGGAACGATCGGTTCGAAACTTCCTTTATCAAAACCTTCGTCTGATGTAAGATGAATGAAAGCGCATTCTTCGATTCCTTCTGGAAGTCTGTCTAAAACATACATCAAACCATCGAGTTCCACTTTGCTGGGCATACTCATGGTACCGTAAATTTCCGGATTGATCGTCTTCAACAAACTTCTAATGCTTTCTCCTGAAACTCCGCTCGGCTTGAAAAAACCTCTATAAAACAGGTGTCTCATAGATATGTATAGTCTTTCAATTGCCTCGGTGGTTTCTCTTGCTCTAGAATTTGTCATATATTTAAAATTTTTATAAAAAGTCTGCTAAGTTACGAAAAATATTTTAAATGATATTATTAATTTGTTAACCAGCATTTTAACGCAATTAGCGTAACAAACAAAAATTATTTTTCTGTCTTAAAATTAAGATTTTTGAGGTGTTCTTTTCTAAAGTATCAGCAATAAATTTTCTTAATATTAAAAGTTACAGTTTAAAGTTCGATTCATTTTCTCATATATTAATAGGTATAAAAATTTCAATTCGGGAATTCAAGCCCCTTTAAAAACTCATTATATTTTAAAATTATATTAAATTTCAAAAGCACCCCTTAAATTTTTAGGGTAAAATATTTTTCAATTCAATTTTTTTGTAAATTTGCCCCGTAAAAATTAACCTAATATGTCAACTTTAAGATTCAAAGCGTTAGAAACTTTACCATTCAAGGACTTCAGAAGAGATAATTCTGTAGAAGTTCCTGTAAAATTATCAGAATTATTCTGTCAGAATGTTTTCTCTGAGGAAACCATGAGAGAATATTTAACGAAAGAAGCATTCCAATCTATTATGGATGCCGTAAAAAAAGGAAGCAAAATCCAGAGACACATTGCAGATCAGGTTGCGGTGGCTATGAAGGATTGGGCAATGAGCAAAGGTGTAACGCACTACACGCACTGGTTTCAGCCTTTAACAGGTTCTACAGCAGAAAAGCACGATTCATTCTTCACACCAATTGAAGGTGGAAGAGCGATCGAAAGATTCAGCGGAAATTTACTGATCCAGCAGGAACCGGATGCATCTTCTTTCCCGAATGGAGGTATCAGAAACACTTTTGAAGCGAGAGGTTACACTGCTTGGGATCCTACATCTCCTGCGTTCATCATGGGAACTACTTTATGTATTCCTTCGATCTTCATTTCTTACACAGGAGAAACTTTAGATTATAAGGCTCCACTTCTAAGAGCTTTGAACGCGGTAGACGAAGCTGCAACCAATGTAATGCAATATTTCGACAAAAATGTAACAAAAGTAACTCCTACTTTAGGTTGGGAGCAGGAATATTTCTTAGTAGATTCTGCATTATATCAGTCTCGTCCTGATTTGGTTTTAACAGGTAAAACTTTATTAGGACATTCTCCTGCAAAAGGACAGCAGTTGGATGACCACTATTTCGGTTCAATTCCTACAAGAGTAATGAATTTCATGAAAGAATTGGAAATTGAATGTATGAAATTGGGAATTCCGGTTACAACAAGACACAACGAGGTAGCTCCGAATCAATTCGAGTTGGCTCCGATGTTTGAAGAAGTAAACGTTGCTGTTGACCACAACTCTTTGTTAATGGACGTTATGGCAAGAATTGCTCACAGACACCATTTCCATATTTTATTCCACGAAAAACCTTTCGCTGGGGTAAACGGAAGTGGAAAGCACAACAACTGGTCTTTAGCAACTGACACAGGTGAAAACCTTTTAAGCCCGGGAAAAAATCCTAAGAAAAACTTACAGTTCTTAACCTTCTTCGTGAATACAATTAAAGCAGTTCACGAATATGCAGATTTATTAAGAGCAAGTATCGCTTCTGCAAGCAACGACCACAGATTGGGTGCAAACGAGGCTCCGCCGGCAATTATTTCCGTATTCATCGGAAGCCAGTTGTTCAGAGTTTTGGAAGAGCTTGAAAAAGTAACGGAAGGAAAACTTTCTCCGGACGAAAAAACAGATTTAAAACTAAATGTAGTTGGAAAAATTCCTGAAATTTTGTTGGATAACACCGACAGAAACAGAACTTCTCCATTTGCATTTACAGGAAATAAATTCGAGATCAGAGCGGTAGGTTCTTCTGCAAACTGCGCAGAATCTATGACAGTAATGAACACAATTGCTGCAAAACAATTAAACGACTTCAAGAAAGAAGTAGATGCTTTAATTGAAACTGGTCTTAAGAAAGATGAAGCAATCTTCAATGTATTGAGAGAGTACATCAAGCAGTGTAAAAACATTATGTTTGAAGGAGACGGATATTCTGATGACTGGGCTAAAGAAGCGGAAAAGAGAGGTTTAAACAACTTAAAAACAACTCCCGAAGCTCTTAAGCAGGAAATGGATGAGAAATTCTTAGCGCTTTACGAAGAGATGGGAATTTTCACGCACAGAGAAGTTGAAGCAAGAAACGAAATTAAATTAGAAAAATATTCTACGGTTATTGATATCGAAGCAAGAGTGTTAAGTGACATCGCAAGAAACCACATTATTCCTTCTGCGTTAAATTATCAGAACAGACTGATTGAGAACGTTAAAGGGTTAAAAGAAATCTTCGGAGACAAAGAATTCAAGTCTTTGGCAAAAGAACAGATGAGCTTAATCACGAGTATTTCTGAGAATGTTTCTAAAATTAAAGTAGGTGTTGAAGATCTTATCAAAGCAAGAGAAGCGGCAAAAACAGTTACAGAAAGCCAAAAACAGGCTGAAGAATACTGTAATAAGGTAAAACCTTTATTCGACACCATCAGAGAAGCATCAGACGATCTTGAAATGATGGTAGATGATGAGCTTTGGCCAATGACGAAATACAGAGAAATGTTATTTACAAAGTAACATTTGTAAAGTTCCATATTAGTGAAACTCTCCGATTGATCGGGGAGTTTTTTTATGAGGTATGAATTCTTTTTTTAAAACGAATACAGCAGACGTTATAAGAGCCTTAAAAGTAGAGTTAATGAATATAAACACCCGAAAAACCAATCATTTATTAACAAAAATTATAATGGGTATTTTAGAAATATCTGAATTAGGACCCCCACATTTTACGACAATCTGCAATAATTTTGTTAAAGAATCTTAATAAAAAAAACCGCACACCTCCCGAAAACAGGCGGTTGCGGTTTATTTTTTTTTAACATACGTAAAAATTATGTTAAAATGTGTTAAATAAAGAACCTGACAATTGTCATATCGGGGCTCTTTTACTTGGATTCTATATTTTTGTATTGCTTTTGAAAATATACTATCCTTTTTTAACACGGTAATCAAATATATATGAAGAAAAGAGTTTTGTTTTATCTAGTTGCTTTCGTCTCTACTGTATCGTTACAATCGTGTGTTACAAACTACGTAGTTTCAAAACCAGCAACTTACGCTAAAGAATACAAAACAGATGCCAAACTTGCCTCTCTTGAAACAAACAAAATGGAGCAGGATAAGCAGAAATTAATCAACTCATTTCTTGCAGAAAAGGCAGCTACTTTAGCCAACGCAAAAAATTCTATCAAAAATTCTGAGATTGCAAAAGCAATCAAACATAACGCAACAATCGATAACATCTTAAACGAAGCACAGACTTATCTTGGAACGCCTTACCGTTACGGAGGAATGACAAGAAACGGGATTGACTGTTCAGCTTTTGTACTTTCAGTTTTCGGTGCAGCAGCAGGTCTTAGCTTACCAAGAGTAGCAGCTTCACAATCTGAAGAAGGTGAAAGAATAGAAAAAGAAAACCTTCAGAAAGGAGATTTGATTTTCTTTTCTCACGGAAGAAGAATTTCTCACGTAGGAATCGTAGAAAGCGTAACAGAAGACGGAGAAGTGAAGTTTATTCACGCCGCAACTTCAAAAGGAGTCATGATTTCTTCATTGAATGATTCTTATTGGGGTCCAAAATACAGATTCGGAAAGAGAATCATCAACGAAAACGGAGAAGCTTACAATAATCTTGCAACAACAACTCCGGCAGCAAACGCAGCAAGTTTTTAATTTTAAATAATTGATTTAAATAATGAAACCATCAAGATTTTGATGGTTTTTTTATTGTTTAGTTTCTAACTATCCAGTCTTTTGCTTGGCAAAATCCACCCCTTCAGAGAAGGGGAATTGCTTTTTTCTAATACTAAGAAGATAAATAATTTATTTTTAGTTTAATCTGAGTTCGGGATAAGTCTTCTTAAACGCAAGGTTAAACAAAGAGATTAAATTATCAGGAATTCAGCTTTTAAGATATACAAAGGCGTAAAACTTATCAAAGTAATACCATTTTTGTCTTTTTTAAATAAACAAAGTGCCTTTGTTTAGCTTACAAACTTTCAATAAGTAAAAAAATCTTTTGTTTTTCTTTGCGATAAATCAATACAATACTGTAAAACAATTATTTAATTTATTTCTTAATCCGGACTGAGGTTAGTTTAACAAACTAACTTCACCTGTAAAAGCTTCGAGATTGAGCTTAGATCAATCCTTATCTCATTTTGTTATTAAAATACTTTGAAATTGAACTCCTGCGGAGTTCTGATTCTGCATTCTTCATTTATGCTGCACAGATACAATTCCTACGGAATATTTATGTACAGAAAATCCAAAGATAAAATGGTATTAGACAGCAAACGATCGACGATTAACCATCAACTGTAATCTATCCATTTTTATCAATTTCAATATCGAACTGATGAAGGAGTCCATGAATTTCAGAAAGCGAAAATTTAGCCTTCTTAAGCCTGTTTGAAGCCGGATTTATGGAATAGCTGAACGATGTACGGAAATCCGCTTTTTCAAGGTTGGTGTGGTCGAAAACAGCTCCGGAGAGATCGCATCCGGAAAATATTGCGTTCGATAAATCACATTCAGAAAAATCAACCTCAATTAATTTTGAATTTCTGAATAGCGTTTTTTTAATTGTTGTTTTATAAAATATGGAATTGTTGAGAAGACAGCTTTCAAATGTAAACGATAATCCGAATTCGTTGCAGTCGTTAAAATGCAGTCCAAACATTTTACACTCTTTAAAAACCACCTCGCAAAAAGCTGTTGAAACCAGATTCATCATGCTGAGGTTGCAGCCAATAAATTCGCAATCGTTAAAATTATAGCCTGAAAGATTGGCGTATTCTAAATTACAGTTTTGGAAAGTACAGTTTTCGTATTCGCCTTTGTCTAAAGGCTGCGTTAAATTTTTGTTCTCGAAATTCTGATCTGAAAAATAGGATTCTTTCATAAACTTTGTTGAGAGTTATTTTATCTCACGAATTTGGCCGATTACACAGATCTCAAGTATGAAAATTAAAACATAGCATTTTAAACTTCTATCTTCTATCCTCCAGCTTTTAAACCAGACTATTCTTATCCGAATAATTTAATTTAAAGAAAATAAAAGTCATCATTGAGAACGCAAGTAAAGAACTTCCTCCATAACTGAAATACGGCAACGGAATACCAACGGTTGGAAAAAGCCCCATTACCATTCCTAAATTGATGGTAAAGTGCATTAAAAGAATCGAGGCAAAGCAATATCCGAAAACGCGGTTAAAGCCCGATTTCTGCTGCTCGGCGAGATAATAAATCCTTCCGATATACACCATATAACAGAGAATAAGAACAGTACTTCCTATAAAACCCCACTCTTCACCTACCGTACAGAAAATATAGTCGGTTTCCTGCTCCGGAACAAATTTCCCCTGTGTAACGGAACCTTCACGGTATCCTTTTCCCCAAAGTCCTCCGGAACCGATAGCGGTTTTAGAATACAACAAATTATATCCGGAGGTATCTCTGAATGCTTTTTCACCTTTAAAAAGAACCTCAATTCTTTCTCTCTGGTGTTTTGGCAGTTTTTCTAAAATATAAGGCGCACCGAAAGCCAGACCACATAAAAGCAGCACCGAACCTGCAATACTTGAAATGGAAATAATATTCCACGACATTTTGTAATAATTCATTGCAATGTAACCTCCGATAATCAGAACGATGGTAATCGCAACCCAGATCGGATCTATCGCCAAAGAGACGAGGAAAACCCCTGCAAAAAGAAATCCTACTCCAAACAGAACTCCGCTCAATCCTTCACGATACAAGGCAATAAAAAAGGCGATAAAAACCAACATGGAACCAACATCGGGAATGGCGAGAACCACAACAGCCGGAATTCCGACAATAGCCAAAGTGGTTAGTAATGACTTTCTGTTTTTCAGATTAAATTCCGGTCCGGAGACATAATTTGCGAGCATTAAAGCGGTTCCAATCTTTGCAAACTCAACGGGCTGCATGGTAAAACTTCCGAATTTATACCAGTTTTTCTGCCCGAGGATTTCTTTACCAAAAGGGAAAAGTCCTACGAGAAGCAATACTCCACCGATGTAAATAATTCCTGACATATTTTCGAAGAACTTGCTTCGTCCCACGAAAATCACCAATCCGACGAACAGGGAAATGCAGAAGAAAATAAGCTGTTTTTCTCCTAACTTTTGGTCTACACTATAAATATTTGCGATGGCAAAAGCACAAAGCAGGAAATATAAGCCAAGACCTAATTTATCTATTCCTTCTGCCCATTTCATTGTTTAGCAGGTTTTGTTTTATTATTTTTCGTTTCGATGTCTATTTGTTTCTGCAGTTTTGCTTTCTGCTCTTTTATAAATTTCAGACTGTCCTGTATTCTTTTCTGCTTGAGAGAATCTACCGGTTCTTTGTACAATCCTTTACGCTTCAGATCCGCAATCCACTGTCTTTTATATTCAGGCATAAAGCTTGAGGAAGTCATTTTTTTGTAGAGATTTTCACGCTTCAGATCGCCTGTAATAAATTTTTCGGCGATTACCGTTGAGGCTGGACCTGCCCAAGTCGCTCCAAATCCGGCGTGTTCCATTACCGCTGCAACCACAATCTTAGGTTTATCAGCCGGAGCAATCAAAACAAAAATGGAATTATCTTTTCCCTGCGGAACCTGTGCAGTCCCTGTTTTTGCCAACTGGGTAAAATCGTTGGATTTTAAGCCATGTGCCGTACCTCTTAAAACTACGGCTTCCATTCCTTTCAGCACCGGTTCAAAATGTTTTTTATCAACTAAAGTCTGATGTTTCTTTTTGAATCTCGGATCCGGATTGGGCTTTCCGTCGATCGATTTTACGATATGCGGAGTGTAATACCATCCTTTATTGGCAATTGCAGCCACATAATTGGCAAGCTGAAGCGGAGTTACCAAAACATCACCCTGTCCCATTCCGTTGAAAACAGCCCCGGTTGCCAAAGGATCCCAATTTTTAGGATCTTTTTTAGAACCGCTTGCTTTATAAATGGAAGCCATTCTTTTTTCGTAGAATTCCCCAGTCGGAATTCTTCCTTTTGCACCTACAGCAAAATCATTGTTCAAAAATTCCCCTACTCCGAAGCTGCTCATGATCTTTTTCCATTCGTCAACCCCTTTCGAAGGATTTCCCGGATATTTATTAATGATCGCCAAATACGCGTAGGAAAAGTAACAGTTACTGGAAACCTGAATAGCAGGAATCAGCGGATCTGCTCCACCGTGACCTTTAATTCTCAAGCCTCTGTAATTAAATCCACCACCGCAAGGGAAGATTGTATTTTCATCCATCACGCCCATCTGCATCGCAGACAAAGCGGTTAATAATTTGAATGTGGAACCGGGAGGATAAGCCGCCTGTAAAGACCGGTCGAAAGTTGGTTTGTTCTCGTAAATTGTATCTTTGGATAAAGCGTAGAGGTTTTTAGATTTATTCGGTCCGGTAAAAAGATTCGGATCGATATCCGGTCCCGTTGCTGCGACCAGAACTTCTCCGTTATTGGGATCAATCGCTACAATGGCACCGTGTTTATTGACAAGCATTTCTTCAGCAATTCTCTGCAGATCGTAGTCTATGGTAAGTGTAATGTCTTTTCCTGTGATAACGTCTTTGTCTAAAGATCCGTTTTTGTAAGGTCCTACATTTCTCAGTTTGATGTCCTTCTGAATGTATTTCATTCCTTTCACTCCTCGAAGTTCTTTTTCGTAGGCTTTTTCAACTCCTGTTTTTCCGATGAAATCGCCAGGTAAATAATACGCAGAGTCTTTTTTAATTTCTCTTTCGTTAACTTCACTGGTATATCCCAAAAGATTTCCCGACGTAGAAACTTCATATTGTCGCTGAGGTCTTGAAACAATACTGAAAGCGGGATATTTGAATATAATTTCCTGAACTCTCGCAATGTCTTCACGACTTAGATTTTTCATGAAGGTCATGGGAGTCAGCTTGGAATAATATTTTTCTTTTTTAATATTTTCGATGGTTCTGACGAAATCATTTTTGGAAATCTTCATCAGGTTGCAGAATCCTACGGTATCAAAATCAGGACGCATCAAAGCCTGAGTGAAGGAAATTTCGTAGGCAGGCTGGTTTCCCACCAGAATTTTGCCGTTGCGGTCAAAAATGACTCCTCTTTGCGGAATAACGTATTCAATTTTAATGGAAGTATTCGCTGCATTTAAAGCATAACGATCCGTAAATAACTGTAAATAAGCAATTCTCGCCACAAAAATCAGAGCGATAACGATAAGAACGGAAAAGATTTTTAAATAACGTGTGTTCAAACTTTTTGTTTGATTTTAAAGATTAATGCGTAAATAACTATAAATATAAACGAAATTAAACTAGTTACCAATACATTAAGCAATATTTCAAAAAATCTGCTCAACTTGAAGAATTCAATGTACTGTACTAAAAGCTGATGCAAAAAGATACTTGAAAATAAAAACAGTAAAAACTGCGCCCACTGCAGGGACTGAAAAGAGAAAAAATCTGTAGAAGTATCTGTAGAAGTTCTGAAAATCAAAGTCCTGAAATAAGCAATCAAAGTGGTTGCAAATGCATTCATTCCCCAGGTTCCGAGAAATGCATCTACCGAAAGCCCGATAAGAAAACTTAGTGCTAAAAACTGAAATTTATTTCTGAAAAAAGGATAAAACATAACGAATACGGGATAAAGTACAGGAGTGTACTTTCCGAAAATGGTGATTCTGTTCAGTACAAAAATCTGTAATGAAACAAGAAAAATCATAATCAATATATCCGTAAATAATGTCCTGCTAATCATTTTCCTTTTTTATTACAGCCTGCATGGTATCCTGAATCTTCTGAACTTCAGCTTTTTTGAGGTTTTTTACCACATAAACTTTGCTTAAAGCTCCCATTTTTTCACTAAGTTCCACCGAAATATCCCAGAATCCGGTTTTATTATCCACAGAATATCCCGCAATAGTTCCGATCTGTACTCCTTTAGGGAAAATTGCTGATTTTCCGTCGGTAACCACAGTATCGCCAATTTTTAACGCAACATATTTTGGAATATCCGCCAGATGCATGACTCTGGAATTGTCTCCGTTCCATGTTAAAGTTCCGAAATATCCTGAGTTTTTTAAAGCAGCATTGATTCTGATCTTATTAACACTTAACACCGACTGAACCAAAGCATAGCTGTCTGTAGAATTAATAACGATTCCGGCAATCCCTTTCGGAGCCATCACGCCCATTTGCGGAAAAACACCGTCTCTCCTGCCTCTATTGATGGTAAAGTAGTTATTTCTTCTGTTGATGCTGTTGAAAACAATCTCTCCGTCTACAAAAGTATAGATTTGTCCGCCTCCGATGGTATCATGAACTTTTCTGAACATTGGATTTTTTGCCCCCTGTTTTCCGTAAAGTTCCACCATCAAGGCTTTATTTTGTGCCACAAGATCTTCGTTGATCTGTTTCAGCTTAAGATACGAAACTCCTTCATCGATATATCCCGAAACCCAGGAATTGAAAGCAGCAGACTGCCCTGCAATCCATGATTGCTGCATTGCGTTTTTAGAGAATATCAGAACAAGAGCAATGATTTGCAGAAATATAAAGAAGACAAATAGCGCATTCTTTGAAAATAATCTCAGCAAAAATCCCATTCAGATGTGTTTCGTAAAAAGTTAGAATTATTTAATTAAGAAATTGAATTTATCCATATTCTTAAGTGCAATACCTGTTCCGCGAACAACCGCTCTCAACGGATCTTCTGCTACAAATACAGGAAGACCTGTCTTTTTGTGCAATCTGTCTGCAAGACCTCTTAATAATGCACCGCCACCGGCAAGATAAATTCCTGTCTTATAAATATCTGCCGCCAATTCCGGAGGAGTAAGAGAAAGAGTTTCCATTACCGCATCTTCAATTCTGATGATTGATTTGTCCAATGCTCTTGCAATCTCTTTGTAACCCACCATAATTTCTTTAGGCTTTCCTGTAATAAGGTCTCTTCCCTGTACCGGAATATCTTCGATATCTACGTCTAAGTCTTCAACGGCAGAACCAACTTCGATTTTAATTCTCTCCGCTGTTCTTTCTCCGATATATAAGTTGTGATGCGTTCTTAAGTAATACGCGATATCATTCGTAAATACATCTCCCGCAATTTTTACAGATTTATCGCAAACGATACCTCCTAAAGCTACAACAGCAATTTCTGTAGTACCGCCACCTATGTCGATGATCATGTTTCCTTCAGGTTTCTGTACGTCGATTCCAACCCCTATTGCGGCAGCCATTGGTTCGTATATTAAACGAACTTCTTTAGCGTTTACTTTCTGGGCAGAATCTCTTACCGCTCTTTTTTCAACCTCCGTAATTCCGGAAGGAATACAGATAACGATTCTTAACGCAGGCTGAATAAATTTCCCTTTAATTCCCGGAATTTTTTTGATAAATTCCTTAATCATGTGTTCAGAAGCATGGAAATCGGCAATTACCCCGTCTTTCAACGGACGGATTGTTTTGATGTCCTCATGAGTTTTCCCCTGCATGTGTTTCGCCTGTTCACCCACGGCAATCGGTCTGCCTGTCGAACGCTCGATCGCGACAATAGACGGCTGGTCTATAACAATTTTATTATTATGGATGATAAGGGTGTTGGCAGTACCAAGGTCTATCGCAATTTCTTGCGTAAACATATCGAATAAACTCATACTTTTACTTCTGATTTTTTAAAGAGTTACAAAGATATAAATTTAAGACTACCAAAGAAATTCCGCGGGCATATAATTTGGTTAAATTTTTATTAAAATTTGTAATCGGCTATTAACTTTTGCTCTAAGCATTTACAGAATTTATTTTAAGCTGGATTTAAGATAAACACAGGCGTAATGCAGGCAAAACGGCAGTCCTTAACTTCTTCTTTTTTGTGAAATATCTTTACGGAGTATCCAAATGATGAAAATTTATCTTTTTTAAAAAATAATTTTAACGTTTATTAACAACAAGGCATCCTATTTTACCATCTCCCAAATAGTTTTTTACGATAATTATCATATACATTTTAAGAAAGTGGTTTGCTAAAAAAAACGTAAATTTGCCACGCTTATGTTACAATATTCAAACATACATCAGACGTCTAATTTTGCTGTGCTTTCCGTTAGTTTCGAAAAAGCTGACGCAGAAACAAGAGGTAAATTTGCATTTTTTGATGAAAACATTAAGAATTTCGTTACCCGGATCCATAATGAAGATTTAGGGGATTCATTTGTCGTTTCGACTTGTAACAGAACCGAAATTTATACCACTTCTCCCAACTATCTTCTTGTTGCTGAAGAATACTGCAAAACCATCGGGGTTAATCTGATGGATTTTCTTCAGTTTGCGAATATTTTAACGAAGGAAGAAGCTTTAATCCACCTTTTCAGGGTTGCAGCCGGACTTGAAAGCCAGATTATCGGGGATTTTGAGATCATCGGACAGATTAAAAAAGCCTACAACCGCTTCAAAAAAGAAAGACAGAACTCTAATCCCTATCTTGAAAGGGCCATTAATTCTGCCATTCAGATTTCGAAAAGAATAAAAAACGAAACCGGAATTTCCAACGGAGCAGCTTCTGTTTCTTATGCGGCGGTTCATTATATTTTAAACAGCCAGAAAAGAATTACCGAAAAAAATATTCTTCTGCTTGGTGTAGGAGAAATCGGGCAGAATACAGTTGAAAATCTGGTAAAACACGTCTACCAGCCGAAAATAAAAATTGCCAACAGAACTCAGGAAACGGCAGCTAAGATTTCCGAGAAGTACAATATTCCGCATATTGATTACGCCGATTTTGATAAAGAATTAGGCAATACAGATATTCTTATTGTTGCGACCGGCGCAAGACATCCCATCGTGAACAGATCTCATTTCCCGAATGGAAAAGAAACTTTGGTAATTGATTTATCCATCCCGAATAACGTGGATAAAAATGTAAAGGAGAATGAAAATGTAACGCTGATCGATGTGGATGAACTTTCCAAACAGATTCAGGAAACCATTCAGCAGAGAGAAAAAGAGATCCCGAAAGCCGAAAAAATCATCAAGGAAATGACGAAAGACTTCCTTGAGTGGGAAAAAAAGAGAAAACTGGCGCCCAATATTCATCATTTCAAAGCGGTTCTTAAGAATATGGAACGCAATGAAATGCATAATTTTTACAAAAAAAATAAATACATAAACATCACGGATATGGAACTTTCTGATAAAATGATCCAGAAAATTACCAACCGTTTTGCAAAATATATCATCGATAATCCTTTAAAAGCCGAAGAAATTAGTAAATTAATGCACGAAATATTAGTTGAACAACCAAACAACGAATTCAATGAAAAGCATTAGAATCGGAACCAGAAATTCTGCACTGGCACTTTGGCAGGCTAGAGAAGTTGCGAGGCATCTTCAGAACAACAATTATTTAACGGAAATCGTTCCTATTGTCTCTTCAGGCGATAAAAACCTTACACAACCCCTGTATTCATTAGGAATTACAGGAGTTTTCACCAGAGATCTTGATGTTGCCTTATTAAATGACGAAATTGATATTGCCGTACATTCTTTAAAGGATGTTCCTACAAAACTTCCCGAAAACCTTGAGATCGTTTCTTATCTGGAAAGAGATTTTCCGCAGGATGTTTTGATTCGAAAGGAATCTGCAAAAAACAAAGAACTTCACGAGCTTAAACTGGCAACCAGCAGTTTAAGAAGAAGAGCATTCTGGCTGAAAAACTTCCCCAATGCTGAATTTTCGGACATTCGTGGAAATATTCAGACAAGGCTTCAAAAACTGGAAGAAGGAGATTTTGATGCGACCATTCTGTCTCTGGCAGGAATTAAGAGAATGAAAATGGACATTGATTATGAAATGATTCCGTTTTTAATTCCGGCTCCTTCGCAGGGAGTGATTGCTGTCGCAGGACATTCAGACAAAACTGAGATCAATGAAATCATCAGACAGTTTACCAATCATAAAAACACGCAGATCTGTGTGGAAATGGAAAGAAATTTCCTGAGCACTCTGGAAGGAGGCTGTACCGCACCTATCGGAGCATTTGCAGAACTTTTTGAAGATCAGATCCGCTTCAAGGCAGCGCTTTGTTCTCTGGATGGTAAAAACAGCATCGCAACCGATGAAAGCTTCATATATAATAATGAAGAAAATTTCGGGGAAAAATTTGCAAAAACTGTTCTTGAAAACGGCGGAAAAGAATTGATGGCGGAAATTAAAAGCCAGATCTAAAATTCACTTTTTACATTTTAACTTTTAAGGTTCCGGACTTCTATGAAGAAATATTTCTCAATATTTATTGTAGTTCTTTGCGTGTTTTTTGGAAAAGCACAGAATCAGTTTGCCCAAAAATTGTCTGATGCGGCTTTAAGCCTTACAAAAGACCATGTAAGTTACGATCCTGCCTATTTCAACATCAAATACCCGAACGGAGACGTTCCCGCAGACAAAGGTGTCTGTACCGATGTCGTGATCAGAGCTTACCGAAAACTGGGGATTGATCTTCAGAAAGAAGTGCATGAAGATATGGCGAAAAATTTTTCTAAATATCCTAAAAAATGGGGACTGAAAAAGCCCGACACGAATATCGACCACCGCAGAGTTCCCAACCTGAGAGTGTTCTTTGCCAAATTTGGAAAATCAAAATCCATTGAAACCAAACCGGAATTATATGTTCCCGGAGATATTGTAACCTGGGATCTTCCGGGAAATTTAACGCACATCGGAATTGTAGTGAACAGAAAGTCTGTCGATGGCAAAAGATATTTAATTGTGCACAATATCGGAGGCGGACAGGTTTTGGAAGACTGTTTGTTTAAGTTTACCATTACAGGACATTATCAATATCAGAAATAATGACGAAAAATGTAATCTGCTTATTGGTTTTTATGTTGATGGGTTTTGCATCAGCTCAAAAAAACGAACTGAAAATCATCAATAAACCTATCAATTATTCTGAAGAAAGAATTCGTTTAAGTTTGGAATATCTGAAAGAGCATCATGGTCTGGTTCAGAAAACACCAACGATTGTTCCGAAAATGATTGTTCTTCATTATACGGCAGGCGGAAATGTGGAAAGCAATTTTAAATATTTCAACAAAACGCATCTTGAAAACGCAAGAAATACCCTGAAAAAGCAAAGTACGCTGAATGTTTCTTCACAATTCATCATTGACAGAGACGGAACGGTTTATCAGTTGATGGAACCGAATCAGTTTGCCAGACATACGATTGGTTTGAATTACTGCGCCATCGGAATTGAAAATATCGGAAGTAAAAAAGAACCGCTTACGGACAAACAGGTTTCCGCGAATGCACAACTGATACGGTATTTAACCCAAAAATATAAAATAGAATACCTCATCGGACATTCGGAATACGGAATCTTCAGAAATTCAAAACTCTGGAGAGAATCTGACCCGAATTATTTCACAGGAAAAGAAGATCCGGGAAAGGATTTTATGAACAAAGTAAGGCTTCAGACCGCCGATTTACATTTAAAAGATAAACCGTAATGAATATTTTATTTACCAAAAACCTAGATCCGGCGATTGTAACCAAAGAATTGGGAGACGATGTTTCGTTTGACTGTGTTGAGGTAATTAAAACAAGCTCTCTAACAATTGAGTCTTTTGATCTCAAAGATTATTCATTAATTTTTACCAGCGCAAAAGGAGTAAGTTCATTTTTTAAAAACGGATTTAAACCTAACGAAGATTTTACGGCGAAAAACTACAATAAAATCTACTGCGTCGGTGAAAAGACGAAAAAAGAGCTGAGAAAAAACGGTTTCGGAACGTTTAAAGTCCTGAAAAACGCGGAAGAACTTTCACGGTTTATTATTATGCACTGTCAGCAGGAAAAATTTCTTCATTTCTGTGGAAATATCGCATTAGACGTGCTTGACAAAAATCTTCCCCTTCAAAACATCAGCTACAGAAAAATAACGGTGTACAATACGGAGGAAATCAATCCGTTGATAAATGAAAAATATTATGCCGCAGTGTTTTTTAGTCCGAGCGGAGTTCGTAGTTTTGCAAATCGAAATTCTTTTGGGGATATGATTCTGGTTTCCATTGGAGAAACTACTGCCAATGAACTCAGAAAGCATACTTCAAAGCCTGTTTTGGTTTCGGAAGGAAGCACATTACTTTCTGTTCTGAAGCTGATCCGAAAAGAGATTTTAAACAAAAATTGATATTTTAATTGTCATTCTTGGCAATAAAGTCTAGTATATTATGATTAAAAACGACCTATACTTAAAAGCACTTCGCGGAGAAACCGTAGAAAGACCACCGGTTTGGATGATGAGACAGGCTGGAAGATATTTGCCGGAATTTATTGCATTACGCGACAAATACGACTTCTTCACAAGATGTCAGACACCGGAACTTGCTTCCGAAATTACCGTACAGCCGATCAGAAGATTTCCTTTGGATGCAGCGATTTTATTCTCTGATATTCTTGTTGTTCCGCAAGCGATGGGAATTGATTTTAAAATGAAGGAATCTGTAGGTCCATGGCTGGATAATCCCATCAGAACGATGGAAGATGTGCAGAATGTGGTGGTTCCGGATGTGAATGATACGTTAGGTTATGTTTTTGATGCCATTGAACTGACTTTACAGAAATTGGATAATGAAATTCCTTTGATCGGTTTTGCAGGTTCTCCATGGACGATACTCTGCTATTGTGTGGAAGGTAAAGGAAGCAAGGCTTTTGATATTGCTAAGTCTTTCTGCTTTACGCAACCGGAAGCGGCACATTTATTACTTCAAAAGATTACCGATACAACGATCGCTTATCTTAAAAGAAAGGTTGAAAAAGGGGTTTCTGCGGTTCAGGTTTTTGATTCCTGGGGCGGAATGCTTTCTCCGGCAGATTATCAGGAATTTTCATGGAAATACATCAACCAGATCGTTGAAGCTTTAAGCCCTTTAACGCACGTTGTGGTTTTCGGAAAAGGGTGCTGGTTTGCTCTGGAAGATATGGCGCAGTCTCCTGTTTCTGCTTTGGGCGTTGACTGGACGATTAAGCCTGAGTTTGCAAGAACATTGACCAATCATACAATGACGCTTCAGGGAAATTTTGATCCTGCAAGACTGCATTCAACTCCGGAAACAATTAAAAAAATGGTTACTGAAATGATCAACCGTTTCGGCAAAGACCGTTACATTGCCAATTTAGGACACGGCATTTTACCGAATATTCCTGTGGAAAATGCAGAAGCGTTCATCAGAGCGATCGTGGATTGGAAACCGAATGCTGAGTTTTAGTATTTAAATACATATAGAATAAAAATCCCTTTCAAAAAACCAATTGAAAGGGATTTTTATTTTAAAATAATTTTTATACATTTGATTATCAAATATTTCTAAAAATGGATATCCAAAGCAGAAAATTAGCTTTTATACAGGCTTTTCTCAACCTTCAGAGTGAGGAAATGATTGTTCAGTTTGAAAAACTCATGAAGAAAGCTAAAAATATGGATGAAGAAAATCAATTTAAGCCTTTCTCCACAGAAGAAATGAATGAAAGAATTTCAAGATCCGAAGATGACTTCAACAATAAAAAATTCAAAACCACTTCTGAACTTCTGTCAAAATACGAAAGGTGAAATATAAAATCATTTGGTCGGAATTTTCAGAAAAGCAGATTGATGATATTTTTAATTACTATGAATTAACATCAAGAAGCTACAAAGTTGCTTTAAAAATTGTTACTAGAGTTCTAACAGCTCCGGATAAATTAATTGACAACCCTAAAATGGGTCAGAGAGAATTTTTACTTGAAGACAGAATCATCCCGTATCACTACATTGTAGAGTCTAACTATAAAATTATTTACTCTGTAGACGAGGAAAATCAGTTGATTAAAATTGCAGATGTTTTTGATACAAGACAAAATCCTAAAAAGATAGATCGCGAAAAATAAATAAAACACCCTTTCAATTGCTGAAAGGGTATTTTTATGAGTAAAATAATCAATAATTACTTGATTTCTGTAATAAAGTCTTCTTTTGGTTTTCTTACTTTGGTTAAATTCACTAACCAGTCGTTAGAAGCATCTCTGTACCCGATTGGTAATAAAAGAACGCTTTTTAAACCTTTTTCCTGCAGGTTTAAAATCTTATCAACTTCTTGCGGAACAAAGCCTTCCATTGGGGTAGAATCTACTTCTTCGAAAGCGGCTGCAATAATCGCTGCTCCAAAAGCGATATAAGCCTGTTTTGCGGCATGAGTGAAGTTTTCTTCTGCAGATCTTTGCGGGTAAGTATTTAAAAGACTTTGTCTGTAATTTTCCCATCCTTCATTTTTAAATCCTCTTACTTCATTGGTAAGATCAAACATTCTGTTGATTCTTTCTTCTGTGTAATTATCCCACGCTGCAAAAACCAATAGATGAGAACAATCTGTGATCTGCGGCTGATT
This sequence comes from Chryseobacterium urinae, assembly GCF_030518295.1. Lineage (NCBI taxonomy): Bacteria > Pseudomonadati > Bacteroidota > Flavobacteriia > Flavobacteriales > Weeksellaceae > Chryseobacterium > Chryseobacterium urinae. Next base: position 90,901 of record NZ_JAULSJ010000011.1, read on the forward strand.
CCACGCATGAGGTTTGATCTGTTCTTTAACTTCCTGATTGGTAATCACTATAATTTCAAAAGGCTGAAGACCGCTTGATGTAGGAGCCAGTCTTGCAGCTTCTACTATTTTATCCACTTTTTCCTGTGGTACTTTCTGACCGTTCATAGCTTTGGTAGCGTATCTCCAGTTCAGTTTTTCAATTAATTCCATAGATTAAATTTTAACTTTCACAAAATTAAATGATGTACCACAATTTTTGATCTATGATTTTCAAATTTCATTTATTGGTATTATCTATAATACAGAATCTTCTTCCACCGGACTTGAAATCTGATCTGCAAAATACTGCTCCAGATCTTTCAGGGTTTCAGGATTGGTCTGAATATCTTTTACCAATTGTCCTTTGTTTACCACTACAATTCTGTTGCATACTTCTGTTGTATGGGAAAGATCGTGGCTGGAAATAAGGAAAGTCACCCCATCCTGTTTAGACAGTTCTTTAATTAAGTTTTTAAGCTTGATCTGTGTGGAAGGATCCAGATTGGCGAAAGGTTCATCCAGAATAATGATTTCGGGATTTCCGATGATGGCGCCCACAATTCCTACTTTTTTCTGGTTTCCTTTAGAAAGATCGCGGACGTATTTTCCGGAGTTTAAAATTTCTCCGCTGAAAAGATCATGAAACTGTTTTAAAAAGGCATCAACAGAAGCTTTGTTCTGCCCTCTCAGTTCCCCGATGAAATAGAAATATTCTTCCGGTGTAAGATAACCGATGAGGAAAGAATCGTCTACAAAAGCGGAAACTTTGTTTTTCCATGCTTCAGATTCATTTACTTTTATCCTGTCGATGCTTACAAATCCTGTAGAAGCCTGAATAAGATCAAGCATTAAGCTGAAAAGGGTGGTTTTTCCGGCTCCGTTATTTCCTACCAGACCGAACGTTTCCCCTTTCGGAATTTCCAGATGTTCTATATTTAAAACGGTTGCTTTTCCGTATGTTTTTGTTAAATTATTAATGGTGATCATATTAATCTTTGTTTTTGAATGCTTCTAATGTGCTGTATTTTTCTACTTTGTAGTGTTTTACGATAATATCGAAGATCTTTTCTCTGATAAAAAATCCGATTACTCCTAAAACTCCGATACTGATAACTCCCGCTGTAATACTGAAAAACTTCTGCATCAATGCGAAAACAAGCATCGGAAGAAACATCTTCGGAATAAGCAGCAAGAGCGCTTTTACGTTAAAGCTGTTTTTCTGTCCGAATCTTTTTTCTTTGGCATTAAGATCCATCTGCGTTTTGTTAAAAGCGCCCGACCAAAGTGTAAACTGAGAATTTACCCCGATATTGTAAATGCCGGCAGCGAAGAAGGTAAGATACATTTCCCAGCCGAAATAGGCGTAGCAAACCGCCAGAATCATGGAAAAAGCGGTGACAATATTCATCAGCCACCATTTTGCTTTCAGGTATTCTTTGTAAGGAACATTCAGCGTCATCATCAAAGGATAATAAGAGCTGTCGAAAGCAGGAACCCGCTGTCCGAACATAAACTGAAATCCTCCGGTTACAAATAATCCCATGAACATCATCATTGCAGGTGTTTTGTAAATCGGTGACGAAAACATCAGCAATCCGTAGAAAAGAAACATAATGCTTCCCCACAAAATCCCTTTCGTTACCTTATTGCGTTTCAGCATTTTAATATCATTGTTGATGAACGTTCCGATCGCTCCGTATTTGTTGAGAAAGGTAATATTCTCGGTTCTTCCGATTTCTTTTTTAGCTTCCAGACCTTCATCCAGATAAAATATTTTCCGGATATGGTTATAACAGATTTTCCACAACCCGAAAAACAACCCGATGGAAATCACTACAAAATAAGGTCTTTCAAAAAAATTATAAAAAAACTGCTCAGAATAATCCAGAACCGGAACAATATTGTAATACGCCAATCCTGAAACTGCTGCAAAAATACATCCGACAACAATAGCAATGGTTTCTTTATCGTTAAAAAGAATGTTGATAAAATTATTCAGGTAAAATAACAGCGAAATCCCGATCAGCCATCCCACAACGCCTAAAACATCATATCCGTTGAATAATGCAATGATGGAAAAAGTAATCAGGAACAGGGAATTGAACCAACTGAAAGCTGACAGAAATGTTTTTCCCAGCATATAATTCACCAATGTCTTTTTGGGAATATTGAGCGTAAGAAACGGCTTTATATTCTGCGTCGGCAATTCCTGCCAAATATATTTGGCAATGAGGTCGACCGCCCAAGCTGCAATCATGAATTTTGAAACCACTTTAATGGGATTCTGATGCATTTCTTCCTGAATATAAAAAAATGCGCCGAAAGCTCCTCCCACAAGACAAGCCATAAAATAAAGAATCCCGATAAATCGAAGAATCTTCATTGCCAGATTGATCCCTAAAGAACTGCCCCGAAAAAAGCTTTTGATTTCTAACCTGAGGAATTTTAAAAACATAGCTATCTTTTATTACATTAGTTTGTATAAAGATAGAATTGTTACAGAAATTGAATGTTGTATTGATGGAAAAAGAAAACCGCAGAAAATTTCTGCGGTTTGACATTTCATTTTAGCTTTTTGTAAATTTTGAAGTCATTTAAATCAACGCTTAATAATTCAGTCTTTCCAGACGAATTTTATTGAATTTTTCTTTTTCATTGAATTCACGCAGCAGAATATAACCTTCTTTCGCAACATACGGCGTTACTACATAATTATCTTTTTCTGAAATAGGAACAACTTCCTGCTTGAATTTCCCGTCAATAATCGTATTGATAAAAAGATTCCACTTCTTTTCTTTGGTTACCTGATCTTTCTGATAATCGCGGAAGAAAAAGACAACGTCTTTACCGTCATTCAGATATTGAGAAAAAAGATAATCGCTGTTTACCCACTTCGATTTTTCTTTTTCAAAAACCTGTACATCTTTTACCTTAAAATCTTTATCGGTGTTAATGTAAACCAGATCAGTTGTTTTCGGAGCATTGTACTGTCCCGCAGGTTTGAATTTCTCCGAAAGAATTCCAACACTGCCATCGCTCATAAAATACGCATCCTTTGTCTGAAGATAATAGCCGTTTTCTACGCCTCCGTCTGCGCTCAGTTTTGGAATGTGATTGGAAAGATCCGGTTTGTAGCTGATGGTTTTCAGATCTACATTATAATTGTTTTTATCAAGGATAAATCTTGCAAAGCCTCTGTTCTCTTTGGAAATATAGTTTCTTCCCAGCAAAACTACTTTATCATCAAAAGTTTTATCATTATCAATTCCGCTTAAAGCATCAATATTATAAATGGTTTCCGGAGAAAGTCCCGTTATCGGTTTGTTGGAAAGTTCTTTTCCTGTCTTCATATCAATCACTACAAGAGAGAATGTTTTGTCGTCATCATTTACCTTTCTCAGGATTCCGTAGATGCGGTTTTCGTCCTTTTCCAAAATGGAAAGGTCGGAAAATACTTTTTTATCTCCGTTTGTATTGTAGCTGTATCGCCAGATTTCTTTCTTATTATCATCAAATTTTATCAGGCTGTTTTTATTGATGTATTTTCCGTAATCGTTGTATTCTAAAGCCAGATAACCGCCTTCTTTAATTTCTCCGACCACGGAAACATAATTGTACCCTTTTTCTTTCTTCTCGGCGCGGTTTTCTTTTCTTTCTTCTTTAAAAGTTTTGGGCTGTGAGATTTCTTTAAACGTTCCGTCTTCCTGATAATCGTAATACACTTTGGGCTTTACTGTATTGGTTTTAGGATCAATAACCATAGAAACAGGAGCCGCTGCATCTTTGGAAAAAGCCTGAAGATAATTGATGTCCGAAGGCTGAAGAATAATCTGCCCTTTAAAATCCACATATCCGAAATAATTGGAAACCAGAAGTCCCGCTTCAAATTCTTTATTGGCAACCGGATTCAGGTTTTTATCTAAAATAACGTATTCGAATTTCTGTTTTTTATTGTCTGTTTTTCCGTAGGAATAGATAGAAACATAGCCGTAAAGATTGTCTTTGGTATCAAACAGCGCATTCATTCCCACATTTTTTCCCGATGCTAGAGAAGCCAGATCCTGAGTCTGAGAATATGCAATTGTCTGAATAAGACCAAAAACCAAAAGTGTTAATTTTTTCATGGTTAAAATTTGAATTTCAAAAATAGCAAATTCGGGGATATGTTCTAAAAAAATAAAAGCCCTGATTTCTCAAGGCTTTCGGTCTATATTTTAGAAAGTAAATTTCTGAAACTTGTCTTTTCGTCGATAATTCTTCTCAACTCAGAAACTGGAACTCTTTCCTGAACCATCGTATCTCTATCTCTTATCGTCACCGTATGATCGGTTAAAGAATCATGGTCGATCGTGATACAGTAAGGTGTTCCGATCGCATCCTGTCTTCTGTAACGTTTTCCGATCGCATCTTTTTCTTCGTAGAATAAATTGAAATCGTATTTTAAATCATTGAAAACTTTTTCTGCATATTCTGCTAATCCGTCTTTCTTCATTAACGGAAGAATTGCTGCTTTAATTGGCGCTAAAGCCGGAGGTAAAGATAAAACCGTTCTTTCGGAACCATCTTCCAAAACTTCATCTCTTAAGCAGTGAGAGAAAATAGAAAGGAATAATCTGTCTAAACCAACCGAAGTTTCCACCACATACGGAACATAGTTTTCGTTTCTTTCCGGATCGAAGAACTGAAGTTTTCTGCCTGAAAATTCTTCATGCGCTTTTAAATCGAAATCCGTTCTTGAGTGAATACCTTCCAGTTCTTTGAAACCGAAAGGAAAATTAAATTCAATATCCGCGGCAGCATTTGCGTAGTGAGCCAGTTTTTCATGATCGTGGAATCTGTAATTTTCGTCACCCAAACCTAAAGCTTTATGCCAGTTCAGACGTTTTTGCTTCCACTGCTCGTAGAATTCAAGTTCTGTTCCCGGAGCAACAAAAAACTGCATTTCCATCTGTTCGAATTCACGCATTCTGAAGATAAACTGTCTTGCAACAATCTCGTTTCTGAAGGCTTTTCCGATCTGTGCAATACCGAAAGGAAGTTTATGACGTGAGGTTTTCTGAACATTCAAAAAGTTAACGAAAATTCCCTGCGCAGTTTCCGGTCTTAAATAAAGATCCATCGCAGAATCTGCAGAAGCCCCTAACTTAGTTCCGAACATCAGGTTGAACTGTCTTACTTCCGTCCAGTTTTTAGAACCGGTATCCGGATCAGCAATTTCCAGCTCTTCAATTAACGCTTTTACATCAGCAAGATCTTCATTTTCTAAAGATTTTGCCAGTCTGGAAAGAATCGCTTCTCTTTTGGCTTTATATTCCAAAACTTTTGGATTTGTTGCCACAAACTGTTCTTTATCAAAAGCCTCACCGAATCTTTTCGCTGCTTTTTCAATCTCCTTGTTCTCCTTATCTTCAATTTTAGCACAGTAATCTTCCACCAAAACATCTGCTCTGAAACGTTTCTTAGAATCCTTATTATCAATCAATGGATCGTTGAAAGCGTCTACGTGCCCCGAAGCCTTCCATGTAGTCGGGTGCATAAGGATCGCCGAATCAATACCCACAATATTTTCGTTAAGCTGTACCATCGCTTTCCACCAGTATTGCTTGATATTATTTTTTAACTCGGCTCCGTTTTGTCCATAATCATAAACAGCGGATAAACCATCGTAGATCTCACTCGAAGGGAAAATAAAACCATATTCTTTAGCGTGAGAAATCACTTTCTTGAAAACATCTTCTTGCTTTGCCATAATTTTTTAACGTCTGAAAGTGCAAAAATATGAATTTGAATCCCAATTCCATGAAATTCAATAAAAAAAGCCGTCAACAGACAGCAAATATTTACATTTTTAAATTTCAGGAGTCGGGAACCTGCTTTCACTACTCGCTTTTTTCTGTTTTCAGCGCGGCGGAGCCGCCGCGCTGAAAACAGAAAAAGAGCTCAGACATGCCGTTCAATCAGGACTACTAAGAACAGCATAAAAAAAGCAGTTGTAAAAACTGCTCTTGTATATCTTAGAAATTGTAGGATAATCCGATGCTGTTTCCTGTGATGTCTAACCTGTAAGAAGCGGTTTTTGCTTCTCCGCCTTCCGGATTCTGGTTTTGCGTATCCACAGCTTTCTTCAGATTTTTTCCGGAACTGATCGCAAAAGGAATCCCGATTCCCACAAATCCGGCTCCGATTCCTACCAATCCCCAACCGCTTTTATCTTTTACTTTGTAGGCTACGCCATTGTGATAAGCTGTTTTAGTACGTAATATCTGTTTTGCCAGTCCGAAGCCGATAAAACCACCGCCAATTGCTCCGAAAATCTGAGAAACGGTACTGTTCGTGTTCGCTTTCTTCATATAGTTCAGCGCTTCAGGATTGGTGAACACTTTTTTATACTCGGAAAACTTAAATTTCTGATCTCCTTTGATAAAAAACTCTCTGTTGGATTTTCCCAACTTCAGTGAATCTGAATTCTGGGCAAAAGAAATTAATGGAAAAATACTAAGTAATAAAGTAAATAATAGCTTTTTCATAGTTAAAAATTTGCGCGAAAATAAAGATTCTCTCTTTTATCAAAAGAATTTAAAATGTTAATTTTTTTCAATATCAGAGGTATGAAATCATTTTAATTATTATTGTCTTAATTTGAGACAATTTATCGTAATTTGCTTTATTTAAATTGAATTATGAAAAAATCAAAATTATTAATTATTGTTTTCCTTTTGGTAAGTCATTTGTTTTTTGCACAGAAAATTTCCGGGGGAAAGATCGTTACAACCTATATTACCGCTAAAACATTACAGAATAGCGCAGGAGAAAATCCTAAGCGAAGAGTAAGCGTTTATCTTCCGCCGGACTATGAAAAATCCTCCAAAAGATATCCCGTTATTTATTTTTTACACGGTTTTTTCTGGAGCGATAGTTTGCTGGTGAGCAACGATAAGATCAATCATATTTTTGATCGTGCGATTTATTCAAAAAAGATAAAACCCGTTATCGCAGTCATGCCCGATGAAAGCTCTGTTTTTAAAGGAAGTTTTTACGCTAATTCAAAATCTTCAGGAAACTGGTCGGATTTCACTTCTGTTGAGCTGGTCGATTTTATTGATAAAAATTACAGAACAATAGCAAATAAAGACAGCCGCGGAATTTCAGGGCATTCCATGGGCGGAAACGGAGCGCTGAGAAATGCCATACTTCATCCCGAAGTTTTTTCTTCTGTGTATGCACTGTCTCCCGGAATTTTAGACGCGCGTTTCTTTGCACTTTCAGAAATGGAACTCTATAAAAATGCTGATCAAATTAAAAACATTCAGGATGTATCCAAACCTGAAAATGCAAGATTAAATATTGTCTTTGCCATCGCAAGAGCTTACAACGGAAATAAAAATAAAGCTCCCTTTTTTGCAGATCTTCCATTTTCTTTTGAAGGTGAAAATGTAAGGATTAATTCAGCCATTTTAGACGAAATGAACAGAAACTCCACTTCAGAACTGCCTTTTTCACAATATGAAAATCTGAAAAAATTAAAAGCCATAAAATTCGACTGGGGTAGAAACGACGAGCTGAAACACATTCCGCCAAGCTGCCTGAATTTCAGCAAAACACTGGAAATACTCGGTATAAAACATGAAGCTGAAGAATACATAGGAACGCACGGAAGCGAAGTAAGCAAGGAAAACGGAAGAATTGAAAATCAGATGCTGCCGTTTTTTAATACACATCTTAAGTTTGAAGAATAAATATAAATCTTCTACTTTTGCCTGATGTTAGAAATTCTTTATCGCGATGAACATCTTATTGCCATCAACAAACCCAGCGGATTGTTGGTTCATAAATCTTTTTATTCGGGAGAAGCCGATACGTATGCGATTCAGGAACTGAGGAAGCAGATCGGACAAAAAGTGTATCCTGTTCATCGCATAGACCGGAAAACTTCGGGCGTTTTGCTGTTTACTTTAGATAAACATACACTGAGAATGATGAGCACTCAGTTTGAAGAAAAACAGGTTGAAAAGAAATACATTGCCATTCTTCGAGGCTGGACAAAAGAAGAGGAAACAATTGATTATGATCTGGTTAATGAAAATGAAGTCAAACAAAATGCAATTACGTATTACCGTCGTTTACAGACTTCCGAAATCGATTTGCCTTTTTTAAAACATCAGACTTCCAGATACTGCTTAGTAGAAGCCATCCCTGAAACGGGACGATTTCATCAGTTGAGAAAGCATTTTAAACATATTTTACATCCGATTTTAGGCTGTCGAAAACATGGCTGCAACAAGCAGAATAAATTGTGGCTTCAAACCTTTGATATTAATAAAATGACGCTTCATGCCCATCAGTTAATTTTTAATCATCCGATTTCCAACGAACGAATTACGGTAAATGCTGCAATAGATGAGGATTTTAAAAGAGTAGGGGATATTTTGAAATTGGATTTGAGCGCATATTCTTAACTTTTACAGCTATTATTCTGGCTCTTTCTTGTTGTTGTAAATCTATTAGAACTCATTCAAACCTCATAGGTTTTTAAAAACCTATGAGGTTTATATTTTACCGAATAACTATCAAGCTCTTTAAATTGGCTTTATCAAATCAACTTGTTGATTCCTCTTTGCTCACTTCATACTAAAACATAGAAATTGAAACTTTACGTCAAAAATTATCCATTGAGTTGCCAATTACATATTTAAATTTTATAGATACCATTGATAATATCTTTTTCCATAAAATATCATACGTTAACCGGACATTAATTTTAAAATGAGTATTTTTGTAAAACTTTTTTTCAATGTACAAATCGCTCATTCGTCCGATTCTTTTCAAATTCGATCCTGAAGAAGTGCACCATTTTACTTTTTCGATGCTTAAAAATTTCGGATTTCTTACCAAATTATTTTTTCCAAAACCTATTGAAGACAAACGTCTGGAAAGAGAAGTTTTTGGCTTGAAATTTAAAAATCCTGTTGGTTTGGCGGCCGGTTTCGATAAAAATGCAGTTTTGTTCAATGAATTGGGAGATCTTGGTTTTGGATTTGTGGAAATTGGAACCGTAACGCCGAAAGCTCAGGCGGGAAATCCTAAGAAAAGACTGTTCCGTTTAATTGAAGATGGCGGAATTATCAACCGAATGGGCTTTAATAACGACGGTTTAGAAGCAGCGATTGAAAAACTGAAAGGCAACAAAGGAAAAATCATCATCGGTGGAAACATAGGAAAAAATACGAATACTTCTCCCGAAAATTACACTCAGGATTATCTGGAATGTTTTGAAAGGCTTCATCCTTACGTAGATTATTTTGTGCTGAATGTAAGCTGTCCGAATGTAGGAAGCCACGCCAAACTGGAAGATGTAGATTACCTTCGTGAACTGATTACGGAAGTGAAAAAAATCAACCAGTCGAAATCTGTACAGAAACCAATTCTCCTAAAAATTGCTCCGGATCTGAATACCAATCAATTAGATGAAATTATTGAACTGATTGCAGAAACAAAGATCGACGGAATCGTAGTTTCCAATACATCAGTGAACAGAGAAGGGCTGAAAACGTCACCTGAAGTTTTAGCGGAAATCGGAAACGGCGGTCTTAGCGGAAAACCTATTCGTGAAAGAAGCACAAAAATGATCAAATATCTGTCTGATAAAAGCAACAGAGCATTCCCGATTATCGGAGTTGGCGGAATTCATTCAGCAAAAGATGCGCTTGAAAAGCTGGATGCAGGAGCAACGTTGGTTCAGTTGTACACAGGTTTTATCTACGAAGGTCCGGAATTGATTCAAGATATTAATAAAGAAATTTTGACGAGAGCGGGTCGTTTACCAAGATAAGTTGAAACGATAAAAATATAGAAGTATAATAAACTTTTTTACTAAACAGTAATTCAAAAACTACTGTTTAGTAGTTGAAAGTTTTACTTAAGGATTCACAGAACCTGCACAAACACCATTAATGCATGCGCCCGCTAATGTAGCTGGTCCTGAATTATTTCCTATAGCACCTGGTCCGAATCTTTGTGGGCAAATACTTTTAGAATTACAAGGACATCCTACAGGAACAATTTCAAGTGCACTTTGACAATAATTGTTGTCAGGATCATATACTACTAAATTTGTTAATCCACCTGTTATTTCTTTTAGAGCTTTTCTTGATAATGGAGTTGCTCCATTTAATAATTTTTTCATATTAATGAGATATTTATCAATCTCGAAAATACTCTTTTCTTTCAATAAGAAAAACAAAAAAAAATTATAAAATATGTTAATTTTTCATCTTGACTTTGTAATTGAAGCATTTTTCACGTCTACAGTCAATTGAAAATGAGTCCGATGTTTTTTAATGTTGACTTCCAAAATTATAAAGATGTAAATTAGCCAAATCATAAACTCCCGTCAAGGGAATTTTCTTTTTGTATTTATCATAATAATACCAACCTTTCACAAAATGCTGATACTGATGATAATCGATAATTCCATCATAGCTCAACTGCATTGTGACAGGATTTCCGGCAATCTTTCCTTTGAAAATTTGAGAACAATCTATTACTTTTTTTAATTCAATTTTTTGGCAAAGTAAAAATGTTAGGCTTAAAGAAAATAACAGTGAGAGTGTTTTTTTCATGGTTTGATTTTAACTTAATTTAAAATGGTCACAAGAAAAAATGCGCAATCGTATAAATAATCAGCCCCACCAAACCACCCACGATCGTTCCGTTCACACGGATGAACTGAAGATCTTTCCCTACTTCCAGTTCCAGCTTTTCGCTTAATTCTTTTCCCTGCCAGTTTCCGACGGTCGAGCTGATGAGATTTCCGAATTGATGGGTATTTTTTAGAATATATTTGTAAGCGGTAACACGAACCCAGTCGTCGATTTTTTTCTGAAAATTTTCGTCGTTTTTTAAATTCTGTGAAAATTCATTCAGATTTTTAGACAGATATTTTTTTAATGAAGATTCATCGTCCTGAAGTTCTTTCGTTAACGTATTTTTAATGGAAATCCAGATGTCGTTGGAATATTCATTCAGCTTGTCGTTTTTGAGGAGATCATTTTTAATGTTTTTGAATTCCTCTTCCCATTTCGGATCCTGTTTGAGTTCATTGGAGAAATCATAGATTTTCTGGGTGATCAGATTTCGTATTTCGTGGTTCGGATCTTGTTCAATCTCTTTGAAAAAGTCAGAAAGTCCGGAGGTAATTTTATCAGCAATTTTATTATCCACAAAAGCAGGGATAAAAGTATAGCTTCCTTTTTTCACGCGGTCTTTAATCATTTCATCATTTTCAGCGATGTAATTTTTAATCTGAGAAGAAAGATTGGTAATAATCCTTTGATGATCGTTTTTGTCTAAAAGATAGTTGATTCCGTTGCCTAAAATGGCGTTCAGTTTGATGGTATTGGTCATTTCAGACACTTTGTTGCTGATAAAACGGCTTACTTCCGAGTCATCGAGCTTATTTAAAATATCAAGAACAATATCCGAAAGGTTTTTAAGCAAAACATCCTGATTCTTTTCTTTTCCGAGCCATTCTCCCACAAAATTCGAGATTTTTAATTTCTGGATATAAGGTCTGATGTTTTCTGGAGAAAGAAAATTAGTTACGACAAAATTTCCCAGATTGTCTCCCAGTTTCTGTTTGCTGTTTTCAATAAGATTGGTGTGCGGAATCGGTAATCCGAGCGGATGGCGGAAAAGGGCTGTTACGGCAAACCAGTCTGCCAAAGCTCCCACCATTGCCGCCTCGGAAAAGGCACGAACATAACCTATCCAGTGCGAGTCTATGGTTTTTTGCAATAGAGTAGTCCCGATAAACAGAACTGCCATCAACACAAATAATCCTGTGGCAAAAGCTTTGTATTTTCTGAGCTGTTTTCTTTTGGCTTCATCGTTCATATGCTCAAATTTAGTAAATTTGGTTGTGAATTTTTAAGGATAAATTTTGCTGTAAAAATTAGTAATTTATACTTCTGATTTCTCGGAATCATTGTTTTTACGGCTTAAATTTTGTCTCTGTTATAAAAATATTTAAAATTCTATGGAAAACCAAGCAAAAAACAATCCATACTACTCCAGAACAGACACTTCAAAACTCGATATTCCTAATGAAGAATGGAGAAAAATTCTGTCTCCGGATTTATACGCTATTGCCAGAGAAGCCTCAACAGAAAGACCATTCACCGGAAAATACAATGAATTTGATGAATTGGGAGAATATTACTGTGCGGTGTGCGGAAACCATTTATTCCGATCCACTTCAAAATTTTCGAGCAGTTGTGGCTGGCCAAGTTTTTTTGAAGCAGATAAAGAAGGAGTGTATTACAAAAGAGATACGACTTATGGAATGGAAAGGGTAGAAGTGCTCTGCAAAAGATGCGATTCGCATTTGGGACACGTTTTCGATGATGGTCCTCAACCAACGGGATTGCGCTACTGTATGAATTCCGTAAGTCTGGAATTTGTTGCAGATTCTGAAAAATAATATCATGATGAGCTATGAAAGAAGTTATTAATTTTGATGAACGGAAACCTATTTGGATTGCATTATCTGATCTTTATTTGGATACGGAATTAAAACAGGATTTTCATTTAAAATATATAGCTACCACAATATTCCAAAGCTCGTATACTTTTGATGAGGTGAAAAAAATTAATAAGTATGAAGTTTTTCCTGTACTTTTTTCAAATTTGCTGCAGCCTGCAGGCGAATGGTTTGCGTTTGATGAAAGGATAACTATAAATGGTATTATAGAGTGGATAGAATCAAAAAAACATTTAGATTTACTGGCTGTTGAATGGGTTTACATGGTATATAAAGACATCAATGAAGAATATTGGGATGAAATTGAATATCTATATAATAAAATAAGAAGTAGCTCATTATCTGGTAGTTAAAATTTCTTAAATTGCGTTAAACTTTGTGGAGTTATTGCGCTTACCCTAATTATGTTTTATACATTTGCTGACTCAATTGGATTTAACATAATAGTGAAATAGTGAATGAAAGCATTGTATAGCTTATTAGGTGCAGCTTACATCGTTACTACTTCATTCTATTTGTCTCCAAAAAAGGCAATCGAAAAGAATGAAATCAGTACAAAAAAAATTGTAAGATTAGCCGACACGAAATCTGAGAAATCTGCGGCAACAGCAGCAAGTTCATCAGAAGAATTATACAAATCTATTGTTTTCGAGCAGGGACACGAACTTAATGAGGAGGTTTTTTTCAAAGCAGTAACAGGTTTTGAAAATATGAAGAAAGCAGGTTTGCTTAACGGGGATTCGCATTTACTTACGGTATGCGATTTTTCTATGTCTTCGAATACAAAAAGACTTTGGGTAATTGACATGAATGAGAAAAAAGTATTGTTTAATTCATTGGTTGCACACGGAAAAAATACAGGCGAAGAATTTGCTACGAATTTTTCTAACACGGAAAGTTCGTTGCAGAGCAGCTTAGGATTTTATATTACCGATGCAACGTATGACGGCGACAACGGCTATTCTCTTAGATTACTTGGAATGGACAAAGGATTTAATGATGCAGCCTACAGAAGAGCCATCGTTATGCACGGCGCAGATTATGTAAGCGAAGAATTTGCCGCCATGCACAAAAGAATCGGCAGAAGCTGGGGATGTCCCGCAGTTCCGAGAGATTTAACAAAACCGATCATTAATACCATAAAAGGAAGAAATCTTCTTTTTATTTATTATCCGGATCAGAATTACCTTTCCAAATCGGAGTGGTTGAAAGCATAACAGAAAAGCAGTCGGTTTGACTGCTTTTTTTATTTCTATTAAATTAAAAATTTCTTGCACGTTTGTCATTCTGACGAAGGAAGAATCTATTGAATTACTATTTTTCGTTGATTAAGAGTGGATGATACAGAATTGTTTTATCTGCTCAATCTTCCAGAAATTTACTCTAAAAGCTTAAGAAAACTTCTTAAAAATCAACGTGGCATTATGTCCTCCGAAACCAAAAGCATTACTCAATGCATAATTGATATTCTTTTCTTTCGCTTCTCCAAAAACAATATTCAGGTCTTTTGGGATGTCTTCATCAATCCTATGAAGATTAATCGTTGGCGGAATAATTCCTTTTTCTATCGCTTTGATTGAAAGAATGGCTTCCGCGGCTCCTGCAGCTCCCAGCAAATGTCCGGTCATGGATTTTGTGGCACTAATGTCAAGATTGTTACTTCCTTTAAATAATTTATTGATTCCGTTTAATTCCACCAAATCTCCCATTGGAGTAGAAGTGGCATGAGGATTAACATAATCAATATCTTCGGTGTTGATTCCTGCTTCCTGTAAAGCCAGTTGCATCGCTTTAATGGCTCCGACTCCATCGGGATGAGGTGCTGTCATGTGATACGCATCTGCTGTCATTGCTGCTCCCACCAATTCTGCGTAAATTTTTGCGCCTCTTGCTTTAGCGTGTTCGTATTCCTCAAGAATTAAGGCTCCTGCGCCTTCTCCCATCACAAAGCCGTCTCGTTCTGCATCATAAGGGCGGCTTGCGGTGGAAAAATCATCATTTCTTGTAGACATGGCTTTCATAATAGAGAAACCACCGACTGAGGCTGGAGTAATTGCGGCTTCAGAACCACCGCTCACAATCACTTTGGCTTTTCCTAATCTGATGTAGTTAAAAGCATCCATCAAAGCAGTATTTCCTGTTGCACATGCAGAAATCGTTGTGTAATTGATTCCCTGAAGTCCGAATTTCATTGAAATCATTCCTGAAGCCATGTTGGCAATAAATTTAGGTACGAAGAAAGGATTGAATCTTGGTGTTCCGTCTCCTTTGGTAAATTCCATCACTTCACTTTCGAAAGTCCACATTCCGCCCTGTCCGGTTCCCCAGATTACTCCGGTGTCGAACGGATCCATTTTTTCAAGCTCTAATCCGGAATCTTTTAAGGCTTCCGCTGTGGAATACATCGCATATTGGGAAAAAAGATCGCTTCTTTTGATTTCGTTATGTGTTAAATGAAGTTTCGGATCAAAATTTTTAACCTCACAGGCAAAATGAACTTTAAATTTTTCTGTATCGAAGTGGGTGATTTTGTTGGCTCCGCTTATGCCGTTGATGCTGTTGTTCCAGAATTCTTCAACATTATTTCCTAAAGGCGTTACTGCGCCAAGTCCTGTAATGACAACTCTTTTCATTTAGTTACTGATTTTGAATAAATTAGAGGTTCCTCTTGCAATTAGGCGCGTTTTATCTGCATTCCAGATTTCGCACTCTGCGTTTACAAACTGCTTTCCTCTTTTGATGATTTTCGTTTCAGCTACAATATTATCATTTTCTTTTGCTGTTGAAAAATAATCGATGCTGTTATTTATGGTTACGATAAAGTTTTTTTCGTTTAACGAGAACATGGTGGCTCCGATAACATCATCAAAAATGGCTGCGGTAACCCCGCCATGAAGATTTCCCATCGGGTTCAGCCATTCCTGCCTTACTTTATATTGGAACTCCAATTGTCCTTCTTCTGCCGAAAGAACAACGGGATTCAGCCATTTCATAAATGGGGAAGGAGATGCTGTAAACTCTTTTCCGATGAATGATTTTATGATTTGTAATTTATCCATATGAATTATGAGATATTTTGTTTAATTTCTTTGTCGATAACCTCTAAAATCCTGTCTAAAGCGAGATTGAGATATTTTTCGTCTTCTGTGGTTTTGGATAAAAGAATACCGCCTTCAATCATCATTACCAATAAAGAGGCAAATTCTTCAGCGTTAATTTCAGGCTTGAATTCTCCGCTTTTTTGCCCTTCAATGATAATGTTTGAGATGGTTTTTATCCAGTCCTCAAAAGAATGCCGTACTTTCTTTCTAAGTTCCGGAAAGGAGTCACTACATTCTGTCGCTGCATTCATTAGCGGACAGCCGCCGTTTTGGAAGACAATTTTCCAGTTTTTTCTGTAAAATTCGATGAAAGCATACAGCTTGGTAGACATTGTAGGATATTCTTCACCAAAAGATCTCTGCATATTTTTCTTCAGAATTCCTGCGTTGAACTGATATACTTCAAGAGCTACTTTATCTCTGTTTTCAAAGTTTCCGTAAATACTTCCTTTGGTTAAACCCGTCGCTTTTGTAATGTCCGAAAGGGATGTAGAAGTGTATCCTTTGGTATTGAACAAAGAGGCGGTCTTCTCAATAATAAATTGTTTTGTCTTTTCTGCTTTTGACATTTTTCTGTTGAATTGATGCAAATATATAAAAAATATACCGATTGGTATATTTTATAATAAGATTAAATGCATCCGTGTATATTAAACCATTAAGATTTTATTTAAGAAGTTTAGATTAATTAAGTTGAATATTTTATTTTTAAATTTTGGCTAAAGCCTTATGGTTTATTTTTTGAATGAAAAAACGGGCTGAAGCCCGTTCCTATTCATGTTGATATTAAGATTTTAAATAATTTACGTGAAGAGCTTAATTAATCTAAACTTCTTAAATAAAATCTTAATGGTTCAAATTCTTAGTTCGCCAAAGTAGCTTCCAAAGTAATTTCGAAATTGAAAGCTGCACTTACAGGACAACCTTCTTCCGCAATTTTTGCATATTTCTGGAATTCTTCTTCTGAAATTCCGGGAACTTTAGCCGTTAACGTCAATTCTGATTTTGTAATTTTTCCTGCGCTCGGATCCAAAGTAATAACAGATTTTGTCGTTAATTCTTCCGGAGTATAGCCTGCCTGAGAAAGTTCTGCACTTAGTTTCATGGTGAAACAACCTGCGTGAGCCGCTGCCAGTAATTCTTCAGGATTTGTTCCCACTCCGTCTTCAAATCGGCTGTTAAAAGAATACTGAGTCTGGTTTAAAGTGGTGCTTTGTGTGGTAAGATGTCCTTTTCCTTCTTTAATAGTTCCGTTCCAAACGGCTGTTGCGTTACGTCTCATAATGTTTTTGTTTTAATATTGTTATTTTGATGTGACAAAGGTTTTGCAGATTTCGTTCCAGATAAATACACAAAAAGAACTAACTATTGTACTTTTTTCCCGAATTGTAATTTTTTTTGAAATTTGCAGGAGTACTTCCGATTTTTTGCGTGAAAAGACGGTTGAAATAAGCCGGATCTTCATAGCCCAGATCGTAAGCGATTTCTTTCACCGGTTTATCGGTATAAAATAAAAGTCTTTTGGCTTCCAGTAAAATTCTGCCGATGATAAACTGGTTAGGAGATTCCAGATTTAAATTTTTGAATTTATGTGTGAGTGTCTTTGGAGAAATATGAAGCAGTTCTGCATAATCAGCCACATTATGTTTTTCCCGGAAATGAAGTTCAAGCAAACGGCTGAAATCCCTGAAAATATCAAGTTCGTGTGCCGGAATTTTTATTTCATCATTATTCAGATTCTGCTTTTTCCATTTTCTGGTGGCGCGGATGATGATTTGTTTAACGTAGGTTCGGATCATTTCTTCTGCGGAAGAATCTTTCCATTCCAGTTCGTTTCTGATGTTTTGAAATAAATGTTGAATTGCAGAATTTTCTTCGGCATCGAGTTCAACAAAAGGAATTTCAAACACATTATGAAAAAGCAGTCCGTCGCAGGCGACTTCCTTATCATGAATCTGAATACAGTAAAAATCGCGGTTATAATAGATCAGATGAGATTCGTTGCTTCCATTTTCAATTTGCAGATGCTGATTCGTCAGAAAAAATAAAGCCGGATTTTCTGTTTTATAATGTCTGAAATCCACAGACAGGTTATATCCTGCAGGAATATAGAAAATTTTAATTTCAGATTTGTACTTTTTGTCTTTAAAATCGTGCAGATTGTTTTTGGAAAAAGTTTCGAATCCCAGTTTCTTGTACTGGTCTTCAAAGATAAGTGTTTGCGACATCCTTTTGCTTTCCTATAAATGTACAAAAAAGCATGATTCCAACACTATTAAATTATTGAAACCATGCTTAATAATATACATTTAATTGCTGAATTTTCTGAACTATTAAGAGGATTTAAGTGGTTAAGTTTAGTTTAGAAAAACAAATTGATTTTAATAAGGATAAAACTAAAAAAGCGAAGCTCATCTTAATATTCTAAACTCCTTAACAGAAATCTTAATAATTTAAACTCATTGCAAATAATATTAATTCTGGTTTTTAGCTCACGACTCCAACTCACTAACGCTAGAACCCTCCAACTCTAAAACTTAAAAAGTAACATCCAGTCCCACATAAAAATTAGCTTTCATGATTGGAGCATACACCATTCCGCCGTCAAAATAATTTCCGAAAGGATTTTTAACATCAACAATGGCGTTTTTCTGATAATAGGAAGTTAAATTTTCTCCTCCAAGATAAGCCCTGATTTTCTTATTGAAATTCCTTGAAATCTGTGCATTTAAAACCGCATAAGATTCGGAATAGGAAGGAAGCTGAAATTCCGCAGGATTCGATGAAGTATTGGGAAGTCTCTGTTTTCCGACTGCATTCAGTGTGGTATCAAAACTCCAGAATCCACCTTTGCTGTTTTTGTTGGTAGAGTAGGCAAAATTCACAAAACCTCTGTGTTTCGCCATGAAAGGAACCTCACGTCTTCCATCCAGATAATCTGCCTGAACATCGTAATATTTGTAAGCCAGTCTCACCTCAAAATTTTTGAAAGGAATGAAATCCCACTGAGTCTGGAAAGAATTGGCGAAAGACTTTCCGTCAAGATTATAGAAAGTTAATTGTTGAGGAGACCGGTCAAGATCCACCATCACCTGATTCTGAAAATCCGTTCTGAAAAAATCAGCAACAACGGTAGATTTTCTTCCGAAAAGTTTGAATTCCTGCTGTAAACTGGCTCCGTAATTCCAGGCAATTTCAGGTCTTAAACCGTAAATATTCCCTCCGTTCTGCAATACCTGAATGGATCGGCCGGATGCAAAATACTGCTGACTTTCGGCAAAAATATTGGCTGTTCTGAACCCTCTTCCTGCGGAAAGCCTCAAAATCGTCTGCGGGGTAAAATCATATTTAAAATTCAGTCTCGGTGTAAACTGCGTTCCGGCAAGATTATGAAAGTCTACTCTTGCTCCGGCAACTAAGGTGTATTTTAAACCTGTTAAAGTATATTCCGCAAAAGCTCCCGGAACAATCTCGTTTCTTTTGATCGTTGAGGTTAAGTATGTTTCGTCATATCCATCATACATGAAGCTTGCTCCGGCTTTGTATTTATGATTGGTATTTCCCAAAATACTTTCAAAAATTAAATTGGAATAATACGTCTGCTGCTTTCCGGAATAATTTCTCAATCCGAAAAAGCTGTCCTGCTGATGAAAAGTATATTGGTTCATCCAGCCCAGACTCTGGTAAGGTTTTCCTTTAAAAACATAGCCTGTTTTATTCCAGACCTGAAATCTGGAGATGTCAATTCCAACTCCGTACAGCGACTGCTTTTCCTGCGGAACTTTTTTATCAAACCCGATCTGTCCCGAAGTTCTCTCGTCTTTGATGAAATTAATTCCAAAATGCGAACCCAATCCTGAGTTCTCCAAATCGTTGTAAGTCAATAAATAAGCTGAGTTTAACTGAGTTCCTTTCGGTCTGTCCAGAAATCCGTCATCATTCATATCCGTATCTCCGAAAGTTCCGTTTCCGTGAAGTAAAAATGTCTGCGACCATTTTTTGTTGATGGGTGAAACACTGGTGATATTGGCTTCTGCTCTTCCGTTAAAATCTGAAAATAAATTCAGTGAAGTTTCCGGCTTTTCTGCATTTTTCAGCAATTCTGTATTAATTTGTCCTGTAATGCTTTCATAACCGTTCGTTACGGTACTTCCGCCTTTGGTAAGCTGAATGCTTTCAATCCATCGTCCGGGAATGAAACTCAGTCCGTAAGCGGAAGCCAATCCGCGGATTTCGGGAAGTAATTCTTTTGTTAAGCTTGTATATTTTTGGTCTAAACCTAACATTTTCAGTTGTTTTGTCCCTGTAACGGCATTGCTGAAAGAAACATCAACCGTTGCGTTGGTTTCAAAACTTTCAGAAAGGTTACAGCAGGCTGCTTTCAGCAGTTCTTTTTTATCAATATTAAAAATAAGCCCTGCTTCTTTTTTGTTTAAAGACGTTGCTGCTTTTGATCCGTTTACCGTAACGCCTTCAATATTTTTTTCATGACTGCTGTGATTTTCAACCGCTTCATGATGATCAGCGTGATCTGTGTTTTCAGAAGGATTTCCTTCTTCCGCATGAACTTTCGGATTTGCTTCTCCAAAAGGAATTTCTCTATCGTAAAGACAGCATGAAGGCAGATTTTTATACGTGTTGTCACTGGATTTATACTTCTCGTTATCATGACCAACTTCCGCAATTTTCTTCAAAATTTTGTCTGATGATGTTTTCTTCGAATCAAAATTCAGCGTTACAATTTGTCTTTCGGCATCCCATTCTGCGGAATCTGCTCCGGCATCTTTTGCCGCTTTTTCAATTCTTGCTTTGCAGGATTCGCAATTGCCTTTTACATAAAAATCAGTCTCTTTTTTAGTGTTGTTTTCGTGATTTTCAGTGGTTTGCGGCTGTAAGTCTCTGGTGTAATGACAACATCCCGGAAGAGCTTCATACGTTTCAGCAGAGGCTTTGAATTTTTCATTGTCATGACCTGCTTCGGCGACTTTTTTTAAGATTTCATCAGAAGAAGCATTGTTGTCTGTTTCAATGGTTAATATTTGTTCAGCAATTGAATAGGTTGCTGTTTTTGCGCCTGCATTCTTAGCAGTGTTTTCGATTCTTTCTTTGCACATTTCACAGTTTCCTTTTACTTTGAACTGGTTTTTAGAAAGATTCTGGGCAAAAATAAATTGTATGGATAATAAGAATACACCAAGAATGATCCTGGAAATATATAATTTCATTTTGTTTAAAATTTAGATTAATTAAAGCTTGAATGCTGCAATATAAACATCAGGTCGGTAACCAGTCATTCTGATGCCGGTCAACCGATGTTTAGTAACATTATTTTTAATTAAGCTATTTTTGGCGGCTGCCAGATTTCTTTTAAACGGCTTGAAAGATAAGGATCAGAATATTCGAACTGTGAATTTTTATTCGATTTGTAGTATGAATATTCTAACTGTAAACTCTTGGAAAAAGGAGTTTCTATAAAAGTATAACAGGCTAAACAAGTTGAACAGCAATCGTCGTTACAGCTTGATTTCTGTTCTTTTTTGTGATGATTGTTTTCGGAATTTTGAGAATGATCTTTTTTACAGCAGCTCATTTCAGAATCTTTTTTGCAACAGTTTTCCTGCATATTCTGTGCATAGAAACTGTCCTTAGGAACTAAAAAAATTCCCAGACAAAAGATAATGGATAAAAGTTGAATAAATTTCACCATACAAAGGTAGGAAAAATGTTAATGATGATGGTTATTCTCTAAAATTAATTCGGATTTTGGCTAACTTATCTTCAAAATCTTTTTCTTCATATCCTCCAAAATAGCAGGTGAAAAAAGGTTTTCCCAAATGAATTCTTTTAAACTCTTTCTCGTTTTTTTTCCAATCCATATAGTTTTTTAATTCAATAATATCTTCGTTTTCGAGTATTAAAGTTGAATTAAATATTTCTACAATATCTTCCAGATCTCTGTTAGCGGGAACCTCATAGAATCCTGTTTCGGAGCCACGAAAATTTTCAAAACTTCCGTCACCAAATTGAGCAAGAAAGTAATGGGTGGGGTAAAAACTGAATTTTTTCTGAAATTCTTCGGGAAAAGAATATTTACACTTTTCGATCTTCTCAATATCTGACAGAGAAACTGTATTGTCTTGAACTATCAAGCCTTCAATAATCCCTTTTTGAACGTAATCCTGAGGTAATTGGTTTCTGTTGGTTACTCCCGAATAATATGTTTTGTGCAATCTTTCAAACTGTAATTTTATCGCTTTTCCTAGATGTCTTAAAGTCACACAGGGAAGAAACGTCTTGTCTCGCAATGTTACGGAGACATGATATTCAAGACCAAAAAAGTTATGATGATGTGGCTTAATAAATCGATCAAGACTATTCATCAGAAAATCTTCATGAATAGTTTCGCCGGTGTTCTGGCTGACGTCGTAAATAAGCATAATTCTTACAGAGCTTCTCCAACTTTCTTCGCACAGTCATGCCACGGCTCTCCATGCGGAGGATTTACCGCCGGTTTCGGACCTGTTGGAGCAGGGGTCGGAGCGGGTGCGGGAGTGTTTTGTGCCATATTCTGCTGTACAGGCTGCTGAACCGGAGCCGGTTTGCTGTTTAAAGGCTGTCCTACCGGAATGTCGCATCGGTGTCCCGGTTCTCCGTGAGGCGGATTCATCCCTTTCGGAGTTTTAACGGTTTTTGCTTTTCCGCTTTGGTCTACGGCAAATTTTCCGGGTTTAAGAGAATTCGGATCAATCTGAATGGTCTGTCCCTGTGGAGCATTTACCGCAACATTCTGATTTCCCTGTTGAGGTTGTGTAGGAGCAGAATTTAATGGCTGTCCTACTGGAATATCGCATCTGTGGCCGGGTTGACCGTGTGGCGGATTCATTCCCGGAGAAGTAACGGTTGACGTTCCCGATCCTGTTGTTGTTTTAATTCCCGCCTGATCCAGAATAGAAGCTTTAGAAGCCTGATTAACCGCTACAGGAGCCTGCTGAACTCCGGTTTCTTCTTTAAGATAAGTAGCTCTCTCATCCTTCTTACACGATACAGTAAATATAGAAATGGCAAGTATGCCTAACAATGTATTTTTCATATAAAACAAAATTAGCAAAACATTTTTAAATGCTTTGCCAATTTTATAATAATAGTGATATTTTAGAATTAATTCTTAACCAAAAGTCTGAATCCTTCTCCGTGTACGTTGATGATTTCCAGTCCTTCGTCGTCTTTCAGAAGTTTACGAAGTTTAGCAATATAAACGTCCATACTTCTTGCTGTAAAATAGTTTTCTTTTTTCCAGATCTTTCTCAACGCTAAGTCTCTCGGCATGAAATCGTTTCTGTGGATGCAAAGAAGCTTCAACAGTTCGTTTTCTTTTGGAGAAAGCTTGTATTCGTTATCGCCGACTCTCAGTTGTCTCAACATAGAATCAAAGAAAATATTGCTGATCTTGAACTGTTCCTGCTCTTCATTTTCCAACGTGGAACTTCTCTGAAGAATTGCTTTAATTTTATATAAAAGAAGTTCGGTATCAAATGGTTTTGTGATGTAATCATCTGCTCCCAACTGATATCCTTTTAAGATATCTTCTCTCATATTTCTTGCAGTTAAGAAAATGATCGGTGTATTTTTATCTATTTTTTTTACGTCTTCTGCTAATGAAAAACCGTCTTTTTTAGGCATCATCACGTCGAAAATACAGATATCGAATTCGTTTTCTGTAAATTCTTTCAACCCCTGTTCTCCGTCTGTAGCAAGAGTAACTTCGAAGTTATTTATCGTTAAATAATCCTTCAGCACTGCCCCAAAACTCTGATCGTCTTCTACTAATAATATTCTGTTGCTCATAGTTTTAACTATTAATCGTTAATAATTTTGAATGAACAAGTCATTCTCCTCTTTTCTAATATTTGTTTATTGGTTAAATTTTTATCTATGCCATCGGAAGCTTAATCGTAAATGTACTTCCTTTTCCTTTTTGTGAATCTACAATAATCTGTCCTTTATGGAGTTCCACAATCTTTTTAACATAGGAAAGTCCTAAACCCTGTCCTTTCACATTATGAATATTTCCTGTTTCTTCCCTGAAGAATTTTTCGAAAATTTTCGTTTTATTCTGGGTTTCCATTCCCATTCCTTTATCTGAAACTTCAATTACATAAAAATGTCCTTCATTTCTTGTTTTAATAGAGATTTCAGGCGTTTCCGGCGAATATTTATTAGCATTGTCCAAAAGGTTTACCAGCATATTCGATATGTGGAATTCATCAATTTTAAAATTATAATTGGTTGCATTAAATTCCTCTCTCAGCGTGCCATTTCTCTGTTTTACAATAAGGCTGAAAGATTCTGTCGTTCTTCTGATGAGTTCTCTTACATTGGTTTCTTTCAGGAATAATTTCACTTCATTACGTTCGAGTTTAGACATATTCAGAACGTTTTCCACCTGCTTTTTCATCCTCAGATTTTCCTGCTTAATCAGTTCTGAATAGTATTTTACCTTTTCCGGATTAGTTGCAATCTTATCATTCGCCAAAGAATCTGTTGCCACAGAAATTGTTGCCAGAGGAGTTTTAAACTCGTGAGACATGTTGTTGATAAAATCCGTTTTTACTTCCGCCAGTTTTTTCTGCCTCATCATATAATTAATGGAAATAATATAAATTCCCAAAATGGTAAGAAGCGAAAGAAAAGTTCCCAAAAGCATCGGCCAGTTGTTCATGGCTAAAGAATAATCTTTCTTTGGAAATACCAGAGCGAGACTGTAAAGTGTTCTTTCTTTTTGGTCTGTAAAAAGCGGATAACTATACGTATTGTTGTCTTTTTTCTCCTTATAGTCTTTATTAAAAACCTTGGTAAGATTGTTATTTTTATCAATAATTCCGTAGCCAAATTTCGCGCTGATTCCTCTGATTTTTAATTCTTTGGTGATCACTGAATCTAAAATTTTTGCATCAACTCTTTTGCTGATCGGTAAATTATTTCCTATAATCTTCGCATATTCTTTCATCGCATAATCTCCGTTCTCCAGATCTTGGTTAATGTCTGCGGTAAGGATTTCACGATTGGTCGTATCTCTTTTTATTTTATATGCCGCTTCGTCAGAATACAATTTTGTAAGCTTAATGGAATCTCCCTGTTTGGAAATCGGAAGCTGGCTTTTTTCAATAATATTTTTAGAGTAAATGATCTGTCTCTGTGTTCCGGAATCTTCTACCTGCTGAATCGTCGTTAACGTAGGCTGATCGCTGTTTGCTAAGATATTGTTTCTGAAATCCTTATTATCAATATTTAAATATTTATCTACTTCAATTTCTTCCATGTTTTTGGAAGTACTTTCCAATGCGGAATACACTTTATTGGAAAACTCCTGTTCCAGTGCACCGTAATAATTTTTCAGCCAATAAAATTGGAGCGTAACAAAGACAATCAGTGAAATCGTCATAAACACCGAAATTATTGGGATGAACTTATTATTCATTTACTTTATTTTAATCGATTTTGAAATAATGAGTGTTAAAATTAATTATTTTATGACTTGATAAACAAAAAACGCGCCAATAAATTGTGTAATTTTTCTTAAAAACGCGTTATTTAACATTTTTTTATAAATTTTTAATTTTTTATTATAACAACCGCTGTGCATTAAAATAAAAAAGGAAAGTAAAATGTACTTTCCTTTTTATCACTAAAGTATTTCCTCATCCTGAAAATACTGAATAATTGCTTTCTTCATCAAAAGCTGCTGCTCATTCGGTTTCAGTTCCGGAAGATCTTCCAGCTTATCGAAGTGAGGATATCCATCGTCGTCGTAATGCGAAAATTTATAATATCCGAAAGGCTCCAGTAATCTGCACACTGCAATGTGGATTAGGTTCACCTTATCATCTTTTGTGTATTTCTGCTGTCCGCTTCCCAGTTCCTGAAGTCCGATCAGAAAAAGGTAGGTTTCTATCGGAGCATTTTTTTCCGTATCGAAATTTTCAATGAAAAATTGCTCTACTTTTTGCCATAGTTCCGCTTCGTTCATCATAATGTATCAATCAATTCTCCTTGTTATTATTTTTGTCCTGCTCCTCAGATCTTGCCGCATCCTGTTTTCTTGCGAGATCCAGAAGCTGTTCGAATTTTTCATTCTTCCTTTCGCGGAGGTATTCCTGTTTTTCAATTCTGTTGATTCTGTTTTTCTGAAAAAGGTAATACACCACTGCAAGACCAAAGAAAATAATCAGGAGTGTCATAAAATCGGTTTAATATTTATTTTCTAATTTCATCAGGAAAGCATATTCCAGAGCATCTTCTTTCAGAGATTCAAATCTTCCGCTCGCTCCGCCGTGTCCTGCGCTCATGTCTGTTTTGAAAATCAGGATATTGTTATCCGTTTTCAGTTCTCTCAGTTTTGCCGTCCATTTTGCCGGTTCCCAATATTGTACCTGAGAATCGTGCAATCCTGTTGTAATTAACAGATTTGGGTAATCTTTAGCTTTTACATTATCATACGGCGAATATTCCTTCATGTAATGATAATATTCTTCATCATTCGGATTTCCCCATTCGTCGTATTCTCCTGTCGTTAAAGGGATGGTTTCGTCCAGCATGGTCGTTACAACGTCCACAAAAGGAACCTGTGCTACAATTCCGTTAAACAGGGAAGGTTCATAATTCATTACCGCTCCCACCAGTAATCCTCCTGCGCTTCCGC
This sequence comes from Chryseobacterium urinae, assembly GCF_030518295.1. Taxonomy (NCBI): domain Bacteria; kingdom Pseudomonadati; phylum Bacteroidota; class Flavobacteriia; order Flavobacteriales; family Weeksellaceae; genus Chryseobacterium; species Chryseobacterium urinae. Next base: position 117,260 of record NZ_JAULSJ010000011.1, read on the forward strand.
CCATCGCGTACAAATGTTTTGAGGAAGTATAATTTTCTTTAATTAAAAATTTTCCGGCATCAATAAAATCAAAAAATGTGTTTTTCTTGAACAGCATTTTTCCGTCTTCATACCATTCTCTTCCCAGATATTCTCCGCCTCGTATGTGGGCAATTGCGTAAATAAAACCTCTGTCTAAAATAGAAAGCCTCACGTTTGAAAAACTTGCATCAACAGTGTGTCCGTAACTTCCATAACCATATAAAAGTAAAGGTGTATCTGCAGATTTTGGGGTATCTTTATGGTAAACCAGAGAAATGGGAACTTTCGCTTCTCCGTCTCTGGAATCTGCCCAGATTCTTTCGGAAATATAATTTTCGGCAAAGAATTTTCCGCCCAAAACTTCCTGCTGTTTCAGAAGCTTTGTGGTTTTTTCCTTCATATTATATTCGTAGGTGGAACTTGGCTGTGTAAGAGAAGTGTAGCCGTAACGTAGAACTTCCGTATCGAATTCCAGATTTACTCCGATGTAAGCGGTATAAGTAGGATCCGAAAAAGGCAGATAATGCGATTCCTGCGTTTTTTCGTCAATGATCTTAATCTGTAACAGACCTTGTTCTCTTTCCTCAAGAACCAGATAGTTTTTAAAGATCTCAAAACCCTCCAGCAGAACTTCCGGACGATGCGGAATGACATCCACCCAGTTTTCCATTCCGCAGTTATAGATCTTTGTCTTTACAATTTTGAAATTAAAAGCATCGTCTGCGTTGGTAATGATGTAGAATTCATCTTCGTAATGTTCAACCGAATATTCCAGATCATCTATTCTGGGTTGAATAATCGTCCAGTCTGCGAAAACATCATCCGAAGGAATAAATCTGTGCTCATCCGAAATGGTACTCGAACTTGCAATAAAAATATATTCTAAAGATTTTGTCTTGAAAACATTTACATCAAAAGTGTCATCCTCTTCATGGAAAATCAGCACATCATCTGAAGAATCTGTCCCCAGTTTGTGTCTGTACACCTGAAAAGCTCTTAAACTTTCATCTTTTCTGATGTAGAAAATATGCTCGTTATCATTTGCCCAGACTGCTTTTCCTGTAGTGTTTTCAATTTTATCAGGAAGAATTTTTCCGTTCTGTAAATTTTTAAATTTAATGGTGTAGATTCTTCGGCTCACATTGTCCGTTGAAAATGAAGCCAATTGGTTGTTTGGAGAAACAGCAACATTTCCGACTTCAAAATAACTTTCACCTTCTGCCAAAATATTAACGTCCAGAATAATTTCTTCTTCGTTTTCGAGACTTTGGTATTTTCTGCAGAAAATAGGATATTCTTTTCCCTCTTCGTAACGAACGATGTACCAGTATTCGTTAAAGAAATAAGGTAAAGATTCGTCATCTTTTTTATAACGGGCTTTCATTTCCTCAAAAAGTTCTTCCTGAAAAGACTCTGTATCTTTCATGATGAAATCTGCATATGCATTTTCCTCTTCAAGATATTTTATAACTTCCGGATTTTCTCTTTCATTGAGCCAGAAATAGGGATCTAACCTTTTATCACCGTGTATTTCAAGTGTTTTTTCTATTTTTTTTGCCTTTGGAGCTTCCATTCAATATTAATTCTTGTTCAAATTTAGTTAAAAAAAAACCATCTTTCCGGTAAGAAAAGACGGTTCCTGTATATTTTTGTATTAAAACTTACTTGTGTAGCGCTTTAATATACTTTTCCAAAGCCATCGTCATGGACGGAGTTTCCTTTGTAGGAGCCATTAAATCTACTTTTAGCCCTGCTTCTTCTGCTGCTGCTGAAGTGGTTGCGCCAAAAACGCCGATTTTTGTTTCTTCCTGTTTGAAATCCGGAAAATTCTGCTGTAAAGACTTTATTCCCTGCGGACTGAAGAAGATCAGCATATCATAATCTTTTACATTGATATCTGTAAGATCGCTGCAAACGGTTCTGTACATGATCGCTCTTTTCCAGTCTACATTAGAAGCCTCCATTGTTTTGGTAATATCCGGACTTAAAACATCTGATGAGGGCAAAAGATATTTTTCGCTCGGGAATTTTTTAAACAGTGGAAGAAGGTCCGAGAAATTCTTTTCCCCGAAGCTGATCTTTCTTTTTCTGTATACAATATGCTTTTGAAGATAGTTCGCAATGGCTTCCGACTGACAGATGTATCTCATCGTATCAGGAACCGAAAAACGAAGCTCTTCAGCTAATCTGAAGTAATGGTCGATCGCATTTTTACTCGTGAAAATAATTCCGGTATATTGTGTAAGATCGATCTTTTGTGTTCTAAGCTCTTTATTGTCAACTCCTTCGACGTGGATGAAAGGGCGGAAATCAATCTTTATCTTTTCCTTCTTTGCAATTTCCAGGTACGGAGACGACTCACTTGGCGCTGGTTGAGAAACCAATATAGACTTTATTCTCATCATTGACAGTTATTAAAAAAACAATAGTTTCCAAAGCAACAAAACGGGTGCGATTTGGAGCGTGCAAATATACAAAAATTTATAATACCATTTCTCGGGTAAAATGTTGTTCTTATGAAATAAATAGAAAAACACCTTGAAAATGAATACAAAAGAGAAAAAGAAAATGTAATATAAAAACATTTTATTTCTGTCGATCGGGAAATAATAGTGGGTTACACATAAAATTATTAACAAAAAAGACAGGATAAAATAAAATTTTGTAGAGGTAAAATAAAAAACAGTCCATTTTTTTCCGTCACCAATGCTTTGGAAAAATAAAAATCCTAAAGTTGATTTTACTGCATAAAAAAGAATAACCGCAATTAAGCAAAAACCGAATTTATTAAGCTGATATCCCAAAACCTGAAGATCAGCAACAAATTTAGGAACAACAGGAATATACTGGGAGATCAAAACCGAAAGCGTAAGTGTAATAACACAGGATGTGATTACCCAGCTCGGAAGGTTGTTGCTGGCGTCAAAATACTTTTGAAGCAGAAAGTCTTTCAGGTTGGCTTCTCTTTCTACGACGTTCATCATAAAAAGGTATAAAAAGATACAGCCCAGCAATATAAAGATTACCCAATCGTTATTTTCAGGTATTCTTACATGATTTATAAATGTTTGTGATAACGGCAACGGAATTTTTTTGCAAAATTATAGATTATTTTGTATAAAATAAAAAGGTTAAATAAACTATCTTTGCAAACTGAAATGAAAAAACTGGTCATAATTCCGACTTACAACGAAAAGGAAAATATTGAAAATATTATTTCCGCAGTTTTTGCATTGGAAGATGACTTTCATATTTTGGTAGTGGATGACTCGTCTCCTGATGGAACGGCGGATCTGGTGAAGGATTTACAGAAAAAATTCCCGCACTATCTTCATCTTTCGGTACGAAAAGTGAAAGATGGTTTGGGAAAAGCATACATTCATGGTTTTAAATGGGCAATCGAAAACAAGTATGACTATATTTTCGAAATGGATGCCGATTTTTCTCACAACCCGAATGATCTTCCTAAACTGTATGAAGCCTGTTTAAACGCAGATATGGCAATCGGTTCCCGGTATTCCAAAGGAGTAAATGTGGTAAACTGGCCAATGGGACGGGTTTTGCTGTCTTATTTCGCTTCAAAATATGTACGGTTTGTTTTAGGACTTCCGATTCATGATACCACGGCAGGTTTTGTCTGCTTTTCAAGAAAGGTTCTGGAAGAAATTGGTTTGGATAACGTAAAATTAAAAGGATATGGATTTCAGATCGAAATGAAATTCAGGGCTTTTAAAAAAGGATTCAGAATTGTAGAAGTTCCTATTATTTTTACAAACAGAATTCTCGGAGAAAGCAAAATGAATGGCGGTATCATTCATGAAGCCGTTTTTGGAGTTTTAAATTTAAAATGGAAATCCATCATCAACAGATTATGAAAAAGCTGATCTTCATTTTTGTTCTGATGTGTCTGTTTTCATGCGGAGACTACATCGATAAGCCTAAAAATCTGATCCCGAAAGATCAGATGGCAGAAATTATGGCTGATCTTTCCATTAACGATCAGGCGACTTTCATGTATCCCAACACGAATCTGGAGGCAGGAACAAGATATATCCTGAAAACGCACAACGTAAAATCTCAGGATTTTGTGGAAAGCTTCAAATATTATGTAGTAAAGGAACAGATGAGCAGTATCGCAGATGATGCCCAGAAAATAATATTAGAGAAAGATCCGAAAGCGGATCAGTATGTAAAGGATAAAAAAAATAAAACAGGAAATCTTCAGAATCCTCCTGCTTTATCGAGATAATTTAAGATGCAAAAGTTTTTTAATATAGAAAAAACCTCTGAGGGAAAGGCAAGAGCCGGAGAACTTACCACAGATCACGGGACAATTCAGACGCCTATTTTTATGCCTGTAGGAACCGTTGCAAGTGTAAAAACAGTTCATCAGAGAGAATTAAAAGAAGATATCAAAGCCCAGATTATTCTGGGGAATACCTATCATTTATACCTTCGTCCAGGAATGGAAGTCATGCAGGAAGCCGGAGGTTTGCATAAATTCATGAACTGGGATCTGCCGATTCTTACGGATTCGGGAGGTTTTCAGGTGTTTTCACTGGCAAGCAGCAGAAAAATGTCTGAGGAAGGAGCCCGATTTAAATCTCATATCGACGGAAGTTACCATATGTTCTCTCCTGAAAAATCGATGGAGATCCAGAGACAGATCGGGGCCGATATTTTTATGGCTTTTGATGAATGTGTGGCGTATCCATGCGAATACAATCAGGCAAAAACATCCATGGAACTTACACACCGTTGGTTAAAAAGATGTATTGAATGGACTGAAAACAATCCTGAGTTGTACGGTCACAAACAAAGACTTTTCCCCATTGTTCAGGGATCTACTTTTTCAGATTTAAGAAAAATTTCCGCAGAAGTCATTGCGGAAGCGGGTGCTGAAGGAAACGCAATCGGAGGTCTTTCTGTAGGCGAACCTGAAGAGGAGATGTACAGAATTACGGATGAGGTTACCGATATTCTGCCAAAAGAAAAACCGAGATATTTAATGGGAGTGGGAACTCCGTGGAATATCCTGGAATCCATTGGTCTAGGTATTGATATGATGGATTGTGTGATGCCGACGAGAAATGCCAGAAACGCAATGCTTTTCACTTGGAAAGGGGTAATGAATATGAAAAACGAAAAGTGGAAGAAAGATTTTTCGCCTCTGGACGAATTTGGAACAAGTTTCGTAGACAGAGAATATTCTAAAGCGTATGTAAGACATTTGTTTGTTTCTAAAGAATATCTGGCAAAACAGATTGCTTCCATTCATAATTTAGCTTTTTATCTGGATCTGGTAAAAGTGGCAAGAGAACATATTATGGCTGGAGATTTTTACCAGTGGAAAAACTCGGTGGTTCCAATTCTTCGTCAGAGATTATAATTAAAAATAAAAACGCAGTAAAATGCTTAAAATAATAGACCGATATATCGTTAGAAAATATCTTGGAACATTCAGTTTCATGCTGATATTGCTGTCTATTGTTGTTTTGGTGATCGATGTTCAGCAGAAAATTCCAAGAATTGAAAATGCAACGGCATTAGACCCGAAACTTAACGTTACCTATTTCCTGATTCATTTTTATCCTTTCTGGATCGTGAATCTGGTGATGACGTTCCTTTCTATTCTCGTCTTTATTTCGGTAATTTATTTCACCTCAAGAATGGCAAACAATACCGAGATTGTTGCCGTCATCAGCAGTGGAGCGAGTTTTCACAGGTTTGCAAGACCTTATTTGCTTACGTCGCTGTTTATTGCTGTTTTGTCGTTGGGAATCAATCACTTTCTGCTTCCGTGGGCGAATATTCAGAAAAACCAGCTTGAAGCCTATACCTACAATGCAACCAATAAAGAGAAAGTTTTAGGAACAGCTCCGGTTTCTGCGCAATTAAGCAAAACCGAATACATCTTTATCAATTCATGGAATAAAAGAGACAAAAGAGGTTCAGGATTCGTCTATCAGAAGTTCGATAAAGACAGAAGAATGACGTACGAATTAAAGGCTTCTGATGTTTCGTGGGATAAAGACAAAAAAGAATTTGTCCTGAATTCCTATACGGAAAAAACCATCAATAAAGACGATACCGAGAAATTATCCAGCGGTTTCGATCTGAAGAAAAAATACGGTCATGATCCGGAAGAACTTTTCCCCAATGAACTTTTAGGGCAGAATAAAACAACACCAGAACTGATAAAATTCATCAAAAGAGAAACCGAAAAGGGAAACAGCAACTTAAATGCGCACTTAAACGAGCTGCACCAGAGAACGTCGATGCCTTTTTCCATCGTTATTCTTACCTTTTTGGCACTGTCGCTTTCTTCACAGAAAAAACGAGGCGGATTGGGAATTAACTTAGCTCTGGGTATTTCTTTAGCCTTTGTTTTCGTATTTTCCTTTGAAGCTTTAAAAGTTGTTTCGGAAAATAAAAGTATTTCGCCCGCTTTGGCAATGTGGCTTCCCAATATGATCTTTTTCCCGCTTGCTGCTTTTCTTTACATTAAAAGAGCCAATCAGTAAAGTAATTTTACCTCTTTGTGATAGAAACACTGTAGTCCGTCATTTTCAAGATAAATCCAGAGCTCACCATTTTCATCAGCCTTTTTGATGATGCCATTTTGGCGTGTTTTTTCAATTTCGAACACCGATATTTCGTCTTTGCGGAATAGGTTTTCATTGAAAAGTTTAAGGATTTCCTCTTCCAAAGGAATATTTTTCAGTTTTTCGGTTAAAAAATCATGAAGTTGTAAAGTGAAATCATTCAGGTCAAAACTTCTTCCGGTCTGCGTTAAAAGCGATCCTGCATTGGAAATTTCAAATTTTTCCTGCAAAATATTGAATCCGGCTCCGATGAGGAAATATTGATTTTGATTAAATTTTTTCTTTTCAATAAGAATTCCTACGATTTTTTTACCTTTAAGAATTATATCATTCGGCCATTTTATTTTCACATCACTGTCAGTCAAATTGGCAAGGAAATCCCGTATTGCAATTGCGGTATAATAATTGAACATAAAATCCGAGACTGTAAAGTGTTCAGCCTTTACAGCAAGAGTATACGCCAAATTTTTTTCAGCCGTTGAAGACCATGTATTTCCGTACTGTCCGCGACCTTTCGTCTGATTGAATGTGTGAAGTGCAAAAAAATCTGAATCTCCGTAAAGTAAAAACTTAGATATTTCGTCATTAGTAGAAGAACATTCTTTCAGATAAAACAGTGCACTCATTTAAGAAAACTTTAAGACTTTAAAAGGCTAAAAATAAGGCTAAAGTAAAAGAAAAACAATAAATTTGCAGATTATAGTATTTTTTAATGAATAAAACAGTAGAAAAACAAGCGCTAATAGATAAAATTGTAGAGGCTATCCAGGATGTAAAAGGTGAAGATATCATGATCTTTGATCTTTCCAATATCGAAAATTCAGTAGCAGAAACGTTCATCATTTGTAGCGGAAACTCAAATACGCAGGTTTCGGCGTTGGCGGGAAGTGTAGAGAAAAAAGTAAGAAACGACCTTAAAGACAGACCTTGGCACGTAGAAGGTACCGAAAATTCCATGTGGGTTTTGGTAGATTACGTTTCCGTGGTAGTCCACATTTTCCAGAAAGAAGTAAGAGAGTATTATGATATTGAAGAACTTTGGGGAGATGCTGTGATTACGAAAATCGAAAATTAATTATTAAATTTTAAAAAGTATAAATGAACAATAAAGGATTTAACTGGTTTTTTCCTATCATGATTGTAGCACTTGTGCTGTTCTTTGTTGCCAATTCTATGGGCGACAGCACGGGTAAGACAATTGATGAAGACGGTTTCTTCAGAGAAATGCAGGCAGGGAAAGTCCAGAGAGTTTTAATTGACAAACAGGCTCAGAAAGCTGATGTATTTTTAACACAGGCTGCCAAAACAGCAACTGTAAAGAAAGACGATAAATCCAATCCTTTTTCGGGGCTTATGATGACTCCAAAGGCAGATTATTCGCTTAAATATGGAGATCTCAGACTTTTCCTTGAAAAATTTGATGCCATCAGAATGCAAAATCCGGCGATAAAAACGTCTAAAGATTATGCGGAAGGCGAAAGCCCATTAACGAGCTTTTTAATTCAGGCATTAATCTGGATTGCGATTTTAGGAATTTTCTATTTCCTTCTTTTCAGAAAAATGGGAAGCGGAGGCGGACCCGGCGGACAAATTTTCTCCATCGGAAAGTCTAAAGCGAAACTTTTTGACGAAAAAGAAAGAATTCAGGTAACATTTAAAGATGTTGCAGGTTTGGAAGGTGCTAAAGAAGAGGTTCAGGAAGTTGTAGATTTCCTTAAGAACTCAGAAAAATATACCAAACTGGGAGGTAAAATTCCGAAAGGAGTTCTTTTGGTGGGTCCTCCGGGAACCGGTAAAACATTATTGGCAAAAGCAGTAGCCGGAGAGGCGAAAGTTCCTTTCTTCTCGCTTTCAGGTTCAGATTTTGTGGAAATGTTTGTCGGGGTAGGAGCTTCAAGAGTAAGAGATCTTTTTGCTCAGGCTAAAGCAAAATCTCCTGCGATTATCTTTATTGATGAGATTGACGCCATCGGACGTGCAAGAGGAAAAAATAATTTCTCAGGCGGAAACGACGAAAGAGAGAACACGCTGAACCAGTTGTTAACTGAAATGGATGGTTTCGGAACCGATACAAACGTTATTGTAATGGCTGCAACCAACAGAGCGGATATTCTGGATAAAGCTTTAATGAGAGCCGGACGTTTTGACCGTTCCATTTATGTAGACCTTCCGGAATTGCACGAAAGAAGACAGATTTTTGATGTTCATTTAAAGAAAATCAAACTTGATGATAATGTAGACCGAGAATTTTTGGCAAAGCAAACGCCGGGATTCAGTGGAGCAGATATTGCGAATGTTTGTAATGAAGCTGCGCTGATTGCCGCAAGAAATAACCATACTTCGGTAACGAAACAGGATTTCCTTGATGCAGTTGACAGAATTATCGGGGGGCTTGAAAAGAAAAATAAAGCCATTAAACCTTCTGAAAAAAGAAGAGTTGCTTATCACGAAGCGGGACACGCTACGATTTCATGGTTGGTAGAACACGCTTCACCGCTATTGAAAGTAACGATTGTTCCGAGAGGACGTTCTTTAGGGGCAGCTTGGTATCTTCCGGAAGAAAGACAGTTGACGACTACAGAGCAAATGCTGGACGAAATGTGTGCAACATTGGGTGGTAGAGCTGCAGAGCAGGTAATATTCAACAATATTTCTACAGGAGCGCTTTCTGATCTTGAAAGTGTAACGAAAAGAGCTCAGGCAATGGTAACCATCTACGGTTTGAGTCCGAATATCGGAAATATCTCTTACTATGACAGTTCAGGGCAGTCTGAATATTCTTTCGGAAAACCTTATTCTGAAGAAACAGCGAAGAAAATTGATATTGAGATTAAAGGAATTATCGAAAATCAGTATGACAGAGCAGTTCAGATTTTAACTGAGAATAAAGACAAGCTTGATGCTTTGGCAAGTAAGCTGTTAGAAAAAGAAGTAATCTTCCGTGAAGATCTTGAAGAAATTTTCGGAAAGAGAGCATGGGATCCGGAATTAACGGAAAAACCGGTTACCAATACAATTCCGGACGGGAAGGAACCGCAAGAACAGATTCTTGTTGAAGAGAAAGAAGGAGACAGCGAAATTCAGGCTCCTGAAAGTCCTACACAGCTTTAAAATTTCTTAGAATTTAAATAACACAAAACCTGACAGTTCCAAAATTGTCGGGTTTTTTTATATTTCTCGGTATGTTTTTGGATTTCTATATGATTAATTTATATTTTTGTATAAAGTTGACTAAAAATAGATCAAATTGAATTTATTTAAGAAGATTGTAAGCAAACTTACCAACCAGCCTGAGCAGGAAGAAAAGCAGAGTCTGGAAAAGTTAGGAGATTCCCTGAAAAATGCGGATCTCGACTATAAGTTTGCCCAACTGTTTACGCATTCCGGAGGTTTTTTTAACTACTGTGCTGATGAAGCGGAGGCGTTACAGACTTTGAACCAGATTATTAAAATTGAAGGAATTCACAATATATTCTGTTGGGATAAAGATCTTCAGAATTTTCTTAATGTGGTAAAAACACCGTATGCTTCTGAACTTCAGAGCAATAACGATGCAAGTTTCATTACCTGCGAATATCTTATTGCCTATGACGGAAGAATTATGCTATCTCACAATAATATCCTTCATTATCATTCTTCCAGACTGCCGGATAAAATTATCATCATGGCAAATATTTCACAGATCGTGAACAACCTGAATGATGCGATGGGAAAGATCAAAAGAAACGGAAATATCAAAAATCTGACTTCCATCAGCGGCGGACAGTCGAAAATGGATACTTCTTCCCATACCAACACAAAACTGTTTTTATTGTTGCTTGAAGATTAAGCATCAGATTTAAAATTTTAACATCTTGGACAAAAATCTCATTCAAAGAACCTTATCAGGAATTGTTTACGTAGCAGTTATTATTCTTTGTACCACTCCGCTTGGAGCTCATTTAATCAACAGTATTTCGCCGGATCTTGTGAAGCAGCAGTATCTGTATTACGGATTAATCACTCTTTTAATGGGAGTCGGTTCTTGGGAATGTTTTAAAATCATGAAATTCGGGAAAGGCTATGAACAGTTTGTTGTTTTTCCTTTGGTAATTTTTATTTTTTATGTATTCTCGAAAAGGTATTTCAATTTTGATTTCTTTTTCGATTTCAGACTGAGTGAAATCCTTGCAATGGTTCTTATTGTGATTGCTGCTGTTACATTATTTAAATTCCCGAACGAATTATATTTTGACAGCGGAAAGCTTATTTTTACCGTAATTTATGTCGCACTGCCTTTCAGCTTTGCTTTGGGACTTCCTAAATTTACAAGCTATGACGACAGTTTTTCTTTAGAAGTACTGTTTCTGTTCATCCTGATCTGGAGCAGCGATACCTTTGCTTATTTAACCGGAAAATTCTTCGGAAAACATAAAATGGCGCCTAAAATTTCTCCTAAAAAAACATGGGAAGGTTATATTGGCGGTGTTGTTCTTACTTTAATCCTGTCTTACTTTGTAGAACATTATCATCCGGATCTTCGCGGAAACTGGATGGTAGTAGGTTTTCTGGTTGCTGCCTTCGCGCCGATCGGGGATTTGGTAGAAAGCCAGCTGAAAAGAAATTTCGCGGTGAAAGACAGCGGAAACATCATTCCGGGACATGGAGGTGTATTAGACAGGCTGGATAGTTTCATTATTTGTGTTCCTGTCGTATATTTGTACTTTATTTTAGAAAAATTTATTTAATCTCATGAAATTACACAGAGAATCAAAAGGAACCATTACCGTTGCCACTATTCTGTTCATCATTTTGGGCGCATTGGCGATTTATTTTCTTGAAATGTGGTCGTTGGTGATCATTCTGCCATTACTGGTAATCTACAGTTTAGTATTTTGGTTCTTCAGAGTTCCGAATCGTGAAATTCTCGATCACAAAGAAAATGTTATTGCTCCGGTAGACGGAAAAGTGGTAATGATAAAAGAAGTAGAAGAGGATGAGTTTATCAAAGGGAAAGCGATTCAGGTTTCTATCTTTATGTCTCCGCTGAATGTTCATATCTGCCGATATCCGGTTTCAGGAAATGTAATTTATAAGAAATACCATCCGGGAAAATATCTGGTAGCTTGGCACGAAAAGTCTTCTACGGAAAACGAGAGAACAACCGTTGCGGTGGAAAGTTTAACCAATCATAAAGTGGTTTTCAGGCAGATTGCTGGATATGTGGCAAGAAGAATCGTTTTCTACTGCAATGAAGGTGATACGGCAAAAGCGGGGCATGAGTTCGGATTCATTAAGTTTGGGTCCAGAATGGACGTATTTCTTCCGTTAGATACAGAAATTGTATGTAAAATCGGGGACATTACGAAAGGAGGTCTTGATGTGATCGCCAGAATGAAGGAAGAATAGAATCTGATACAAAATTATTATAATACAGAGAGAGGTTTTTTTAGCCTCTCTTTTTGTTTTTTTAAGAGTTTGCACAGTCTTTTATTACGCTTTACTACGCATACGTATAATTGAGTGGAAGCGTAGTGTGTAAAAGATCCTCTGATCTGCTAACTTTACCTTTAATTGACGCCAGACAATTTACCAATAATTTCGATGTATTACTTTATTGGAATTTATTCTTCAATGTAAAAATCGGGGTTTTAAGATGTTTGGGTTGAAGGTAAAAATAGTTTATCAGGTTTTAGTATATTTGCAATATTGAATTTAAAGTACTAAACGATAAATTCAGTTCTAAAAAAACACACTCAATGATTTACAAATTTTTCTTCCATAAAGGAGAAAAAGTGGATAATTCTGAAAATGGTTATGATCAGTTAATTAATCGCTATTTACTTTTTCTTTTTTTTATATTTTTATTTTATTCTCTTTTTATAATTACTTTTTACAGGGATATTATTGCTTCTGTTTTTCTGATCATCATTACCTTGTTCTGGATATTGATGATCTCAATTGAAGATAAGGTAAAAAAGTCTCATAAAAATATCAAGATAACAGTTACCAGCATTCTTGTATTCCTTACTCTTATTGTAAGCTTTTTTAATATCTATACATCAAAAATGGCAGGGATAGAATATTTCTATTTCAGTATTCTGTTTGCCATACCTCTTTTCTTCAATTACCGTAAAGACAAGATTGAAATTTATTTTTTAGCTCTGTTCATCAGCTTTAATTTTATTATCTGTCTTTATTATGATTTTAGCTTTTTACCGAGAAGCAAATTTTTACAAAACAAAGATTACATTACCATAAAACTCATTAATATTTTATTTTCTATCGTTTCTTTTTTAATAGATATGGTATTTATAAGCCAGAAAGATGAACTTATCAACGGATTAATGAAAAACACAAAAATTAAGGATTCAACAATTGAAGATCTTATAAAAACCAATACTCAGCTCATGAAAAACCAGATGTTGGTAAATCATCTTACGGACGAAAATATTGAAGAAATATTCAGACTGGCAGAGAAAAATTCAGTTTTGTTTTTTGAGAGATTTCAAATCTTTTTTCCGGGTTTTATCCCCGCTATTTTAGAGATTAATCCTAACCTCATTCATTCAGAACTCTATTTTTGTGCATTAATGAAACTGGATTTTGATACTAAAAAGATTGCCCAGTGTACCAATAACAGCATAAGAGCCGTAGAAAGTAAAAAATACAGAATACGAAAAAAACTGAATATTCCTTCTGATATTAATATCAACAGCTTTCTTCTTAAAATATAAGACCATGCAGTTTTCAGATTTTTATCATCCGGAATTCTGAATTTGTGTTAAAATATTAATAATGTGTGAGTTTTACTACGCGTGAGTAACATTGCGTATCAAAAATTTTGTTACATCATTTTTACAGAGACTAATTTTGCAGAGATTATAATCTTTATTTAAAATTTTAATCTAAAAATAAAAAATGATGAATACAAAAATTACCAGATGTTTAGCAAGAACATTACTGATTGTTCTGTTCTTTGCTTTTGAAAATTTTTTTTCGCAGTACAACGGAGCAGTAGGGATTAATACTTCTTCGCCCAATACCAATTCTGTTCTGGACATTGTTTCAGGAAATAGCAATAAGGGAATTCTCATTCCGCGTCTTACAGAAACTCAGCGAAATGCCATAGTCATCAACTCGGCAAATGATGATGGTCTTACGGTTTACAATACCACAGAAGACTGCCTGAACTATTGGAGCCTTGCAGATAATGAATGGAAAAGCGTCTGCGGACAGATAGGAAAATCGGTTTTTACAATCGATTGTTCTAACACAAAAGCTGTGGGAAGTTACGTAAAAGGAAAAGAATTAACCACTTCCAATTACCTTAGTGTGACGGTAAATGTTACTAAAATAGGAAATTATACGATTATGGGCACCACAACTAACGGTTACAATTTCTATGGAACAGGAGTTTTTTTGAACACAGGTATACAAACAATACAAATTCCGGGACAGGGAACTCCTGCCGCGATACAAACAGACACAATACAGCTTTCTGCCAATGGAGTTGATGTTACGTGTACACCACCAGTTACGATTACTGTTCTAAGCCCTGCAGCAACCTATACAATGAGTTGTGGAAAAGCAATAGTAAATGGTGTATATAAAGTAGGAACACCTCTCACGGCTTCAAATACGATAACATTGCCTGTAAATGTTACTTCTCTGGGAAGTTACACGATTACCACTAATATAGTTGATGGAATTTCTTTTAGTGGTTCCGGAACTTTTACAGCAACTGGAAATCAAAACATTACTTTACAAGGAACGGGCACGCCTACTTCTACTTCGGTTAAAACAATTACCATAACTTCTGATAGCCAAGGTGGTGTATCTACAACATGTACGGTAAGTGTAGTTGTAGTTATACCAATTAAAAGATTACTCGCAATAGGAACGTCAGAAAATGTATATGGGTATAATTTTTCAGGAATAGCAGCATCTGGAAGAATGATTTCTACAGCCTCAAATTTTGGGACTACAGCAACAAGTGTAGTAAAAGCAGAAGGGTTTACAAGAATTAATGGTGGAAATAGTCCTAGTATTGCTCAGTTGCAAGGTTGGCTTTCTGGTTCAAGTCCTGTTGATATTATGGTTATAGGATATTCATGGGCACCTTCTGATGCTGAAGCAGATATTATTGCAGATTATTTGGTGAAAGGAGGAGTTGTTTTGGCATTCAGTGAATCCAATGCAGGTATGCAAAGACTTTTTAGGTATGTATTTAATGATAATACCATTACAACAGGTGGTGTAAATGCAGCGGGTGCTTTGTACAGACTTCCTGTAATTAATGATGAAATTATAAACGGACCTTTTGGTGATGCAAGAGGCAAGACTTGGGGAGAAGATGCTTCAGCAACTACTTATGCATCAGGTATTCCTTCCAGCGAAATAGATATATATTCTACAGATTCTGATCTATCACAGGCTTCACCTGGAGGTACAGCGGGAAGAGTCACTGCATTTAAGCATAAAACACTGAATTTCATATGGATTGGTGATGGTGGTTTTAATTCAAATTGTGGTGCTTCTGATACTATTTGTCCTTTTGAAGTAAACGGAAGTAATTTGCCGGTTGTTAAAACTTCTTATGGAAGAGGAGGAGATGCATTAGATCAGGATGTTTATAATTCAATTATCTCTGCGAATGCTTTTGCATGGGCAATAAAACAAGCTGAATTTAATGGAATAAATACACAATAAAGAATATAATAGTCACAATTATATAGTTTTTAAAGGTAGCTTCTGCATCGTTCATGTTGCAGAAGCTTTTGTTTTGTAGAAATAATAAGCTTAAATGAAGCCATAATTGGAAATTTGAAAACCTGACTCATAAAGATATTGGTTTTTAATCTTGCATTGAAACTGAATCCGTTTAACAAAAAAAGAGTATTCCTCAGGTTTTAACCCTTTCGAAATACTCTTTCTTAATTTTATTGTAAACAGAATTAATCGAAATTCTGCAGTTCTACAAGTTTGTGATAAACACCTTTTTTCGCGATAAGATCGTGATGCGTTCCCTGTTCTACAATATCTCCTTTTTCCATTACCACAATCCAGTCCGCTTTCTGAATGGTAGAAAGTCTGTGGGCAATAACCAAAGACGTTCTGTTTTCCATCATTTTTTCCAGTGCATCCTGAACAAATCTTTCCGATTCGGTGTCCAAAGCAGAAGTTGCTTCATCCAGAATCATAATCGGTGGATTTTTCAATACGGCTCTTGCAATGGAAACCCTCTGTTTCTGACCTCCTGAAAGCTTTCCTCCGTCATCTCCGATGTTAGAATCGTATCCGTCAGGAAGATTCGTAATAAAGTTATCTGCATTGGCAATTTTAGCAGCAGCAATTACCTCTTCTCTGGTGGCTTCAGGTTTCCCCATCAGAATATTATTGTACACCGTATCATTAAATAATACAGATTCCTGAGTAACCATTCCGAGAAGCTTACGGTATTCTTTTAACCTTAAATTTTTAATATTTACCCCATCAATCAGAATTTCCCCTTCAGAAACATCATAAAATCTTGCCAGAAGATTCGCGATCGTTGTTTTTCCGCTTCCGCTTTGTCCGACAAGAGCTACCGTTTTTCCTTTAGGAATACTTAAAGAGAAATTTTTAAGAATGGCGTGTTCTTTATCATAATAAAAACCGATATTTTTAAACTCAATAGCTGTATTAAGCGTCGAAATACTTACAGGATCAGCAACTTCTTCAATTTTTACATCAGCTTCAAGAATTTCCAAAATCCTGTGCAAAGAAGCTTCTCCTTTCTGCACGTTTGAAATCGACTGCGATAAACTTTTTACCGGAGGCAAAATCTGGAAGAACATTCCTAAAAAAACCAAAAAATCCTGTGGCGCAATGCTGTGTTCCACAACAATCTGCTTTCCGCCATACCATGCAATGATTAAGAAGGTAACAGAGCCCAGAAATTCGCTGATTGGAGATGCCAGTTCTTTCTTTCTTCCCAATCGTATTGAGCTGTTGATCCATCTCTGCATAGAACCCATAAAGCGGTTATCCATGATCTTTTCTGCACTGAAAATCTTAATTACTTTTGAAGACTTTAAAGTTTCATCAACAATAGAAAATATCGTTCCCATTTCATTCTGCGCTTCGTGGGAATCTTTTTTAAGACTTTTCCCGATTAACGCGATTAAAGTTCCCATCACCGGTAAAACCAGAAGGGAGAAAAGTGTTAATTCAGAACTTAACAGAAACAGACTTATTAAAGTACTCACAAGCATAAACGGAGCGTTAATAAGCTCCACTAAACTTCCTAAAATACTGCCTTCCACTTCGCCTACGTCATTAGACATACGCGACATCATATCTCCTTTTCTGCTCTCTGTAAAAAATGAAACCGGCAAAGCTAAAACCTTACGGTACATTTCTCCGCGCAGATCTTTGGTAACGCCAACACGATAATTAATCAAAAGGAAAGATCCTAAATATCTGAAAAGATTTCTCAGCAAAAACATAAATGCCGTGATGACGCAGAGCCAAGCCAAAACATTCAGCGTACCATAATCATCCACCAAAGTCTGGATGTAGTAATTGGAGTAGTTTTTAAGATAAGGAAATAAATCTGTAAGGTTTCCGGAATAAACAGGCGGAGATTCAAAATCTTCTCTTTTAATAGTTCCGAAAAGCATTCCCAAAACAGGAAGAATGGTTCCTAAAGAAGCAATCTGAAATACAGAATATAATAAGTTGAAAAATAAACTTCCGAAAATATATTTCTGATGTGGTTTGGCGAATTTTAATATTTTTTTATATTCGTTCATTCAATGAAAAAATTGGATAGCAAAATTACGTAATTAAAATGATAAGACGTTTTTAATCGACTTTTACTTTATAATAAGTTGATGCACCACGTATTTTGTTACAGTCTTTCGGGCATATATTTTCAGAAAAAACAAAGCCATCCGAAGAAAGATGGCTTTAGATATTGAATTTTAAAATTTCACTTTATCGTTATACTTAGGTTCAAAATTCTTTGGCGAAAGTTTGTCTAAAGTCTTCCCGAAATTATTGATGATGGTGGTTAAATTCTCGAAATCCACCACATTTACATCATCGTTTTCATGATGATAATGCGTCGCTTTCGTCATATCAACCGTAGAAAAAGAATGCGCGATAATTTTTTTCTTAACGAAACTCACATTGTCTGATCGGTAGAAAAGCTGTTCTGAAGCATAAGGATCAGGATTTATTTTTAGGCCGTTTGCCGCATTTTTATTAAACAGTTCATCAAGATCGGAGAATTCATCACCCGTCATAAACAAAGCGTTTTTTCCGAATGCAGATTCTGTTGCCACCATTTCAAAATTAAACAGCGCAGTCATTTTATCATAAATCGGATTTAAATTCTCGTCCTTTGAAATGGCTCTGGAACCCAGCATTCCTTTTTCCTCTCCGTTAAATGCCATGAAAACCAAAGAAAACTCCGGTTTTTTATTTTTGAAATAATCTGCAATTCCTACCAGAGTGGTAATTCCGCTTGCATCATCATCGGCTCCGTTGTAAATATTGTCTTTAGGATTATTGCTGGTTCCGATATGATCAAAATGTCCGGAAAATCCTAAGAATTTTTCTGTTTTACCCTTTTTTACGCCGCATACATTATACACGGTTTTTCCCTTGTATTCAAAAGGAACGAGATAAGAATTTCCGGTACAGAAATCTAAATTGTTTTCTTTAAAAAGCTTTGCGATATAATTGGCGGCGTTATCATTTTCAGCAGTTCCGATTTCTCTGCCTTTCATTTCATCGGAAGCCAGAGTTGCAAGCACAGTTTGCACTCTTTCCGTCGAAACTTCCTGTGCAAAAGAAAATATTGAAAAGAGCGAAAAAGTAAGATAAGTGAGTTTTTTCATTTTTAATAATTTATAAACAATCTGTCGCAATATAAACGGAAATGTTGCACGGAAAATATATTCAGTTGAAAAATAATAGGAATACATCTCCTAAAGACGAATAATTCTGAAAATACACAAATAAAAAAACAGCTCCTAAAAGAAGCTGTTCTCACTCAAAAAATCGTTGTAAGGTTATCGAAGTCTGTCTACAGATTTTACGAGCCTCTCATCTTTTTTGATGTAAATGTTTGCAATAAGCAGACAGATCACCGCAATTAATGAGAAAACCGGCTCAATACCCTTCTCAGGAAAATCTATTCCTCCGGATAATTTTAGTAACCAGTACATCAATACACCAATCAACAAAGCGTTTATAATAATGCTGATGTTATTCAGCAGAATTTGTCTTTTTCTGTTTTTAAAGCTGAAAATACTGAGTACTCCCACCAAAACAAGGATAATACATCCGATATTAATCACAGGAAAGCTATCTGAAATAACAACATCCTCTCCTGTAATGAACAGAAACACAGCAGCCAACACTGCTAAAAAAGTCCATATAGTCTGTATTCTTTGTAGCATTGAATATTTAATTCTACGCAAAAGTAATATAAATTTTGCACAATTCAAAAATAAGTGTAGATTTGCATTATACGAATGTACTTGAAAACAACAGTCACCTGACTTACTTTTCTTATTCACAATTAATTACATTTTTTACACTAAATATGTTTAACATTGAAACGTTAAGGTCAAAATCCGTAACGGAACTGACTAAAATCTTAAAGGATTTGGGCGTTAAAGTGGCAAGAAACAGCACTGAAAATGACAAAATCTTTGCAATTCTTGACTTTCAGGCCTCCAATCCAAAAGTAGCAAAAGAATATTTCAACGCTACTGAAATCAGTACGAATACTGAAGAAAAACCGGCAGAAAAACCTGCGAAGGCTCCTGCCAGAAAAGCGGCTCCGAAAAAAACGGCAGCAAAGACAAAAGCTGAAGCGAAACCTGCGGAAGAAACAAAACCTAAAGCAGAAGAAAAAGCGGAAGCAGAAGTAAAAGAACCCGTTTCTGAAGAACAAAAATCTGAAGAAACCAAAGCAGAACCTACCCCAGCAACAGAAGAACAGACTGCAGCAGCACAAGCTAAGAAAAAGAGGAAAAGAGTTTCTCCTGCCAATACAACCAATGCAGAAGCGCCTCAGGAAAAAACAGAAGCTCCCAAAAACACAGAATCCCAAGAATCTGCTTCAGCAGAAGAAAAGCCGAATAATACCCCTCAACAGCAAGCCAGATCCCCAAAAGGACAAAACAACAATCCGAACAACAACGGAAACCAGCATAGAAATCAAAACCATAATCAAAATCCTAATCAACACCAAAACCAAAACCAGCATCAGAATAAGCAGCAACAGCAGCATTCTGAAAGAGTGGAGGAACAGCACGAAGCTCCTAAAAAGGAATTCAGTTTCGACGGAATGGTAAGTATTGAAGGAGTTCTGGAAATTTTACCGGACAATTACGGATTTTTACGTTCTTCAGACTTCAGTTATATCTCTTCACCGGACGACGTATACGTTTCTACGGCACAGATCAGAAATTACAGTCTTAAAACCGGGGATACCGTAAAAGGAATTGTAAGATTGCCGAAAGAAGGAGAAAAATATTTTTCTTTATTAAGACCTACAGAAGTTAACGGTCGAGATCTTGCTTTCATTAAAGACCGTGTGGCTTTTGAATATTTAACCCCTCTTTTCCCACAGGAAAAATTCAATCTTGCCGGAAAAGGCTCTACTATTTCTACAAGAGTGGTGGATCTTTTCGCTCCCATCGGGAAAGGACAGAGAGCAATGATCGTAGCACAGCCGAAAACCGGTAAAACCATGTTGCTGAAAGATATTGCCAACTCTATCGCTGCCAATCATCCTGAAGTTTATATGATGGTTCTTCTGATCGACGAACGTCCGGAAGAGGTTACCGACATGGAAAGAAGCGTGAATGCGGAAGTAATTGCATCTACTTTTGATGAAGCGGCAGAAAAGCACGTAAAAGTGGCTAACCTTGTTCTGGCGAAAGCACAAAGAATGGTAGAGTGCGGTCATGACGTAGTTATTTTGTTAGACTCCATCACAAGACTGGCAAGAGCTTACAATACCGTTACTCCTGCTTCAGGAAAAGTTTTATCGGGAGGTGTTGATGCGAATGCACTCCATAAACCGAAAAGATTCTTCGGAGCGGCAAGAAAGATTGAAGGAGGAGGTTCTCTAACGATCATCGCAACAGCTCTTATCGATACCGGTTCCAAAATGGATGAGGTAATCTTTGAAGAATTTAAAGGAACAGGAAACATGGAACTTCAGTTGGACAGAAAAATTGCCAACAGAAGAATTTATCCTGCAATTGATTTGGTGGCTTCAAGTACCCGTAGAGACGATCTGCTTCTGGATGAAGTTACTTCCCAGAGAATGTGGATTCTTAGAAAATACCTTTCTGAAATGAATCCAATCGAAGCAATGGAATTTGTAGACAAAAACATCAAAGGAACTTTAAATAACGAAGAATTCCTGATGTCGATGAATAAATAAATTGAATTTAATTTGTTAAATAGAAAGCACGGACGTTTAATGTTCGTGCTTTTTTAGTTTTTGGTTAGAAGCGGGACGTTTTTAATGGCTGTTTTTTGAAAATAATTATTCT
>NZ_JAULSJ010000110.1:0-331 GCF_030518295.1 Chryseobacterium urinae
GTTTGGCAAAAACAAAAATCTCCAAATGGGAATGATTGCTGTTTTGCACACTTGGGGACAGAATCTGAGTCTTCATCCACATTTGCACTGCATTGTTCCGGGCGGTGGTGTGGATGAAAGCGGAGCTTGGAAAAACATCAGAAGTGACGGTAAATTTTTGTTTTCTGTAAAGGCTTTGAGCAAAGTTTTCAGGGCTAAATTTTGTGAGAAACTGAAAGCTAATTTAAAGGATAAATTCAATGAAAATCAAGAAAATGAATACGAAAAAATCAGGCGAAATCTGTGGGAAAAACCTTGGGTAGTTTACGCCAAAAAGCCTTTTGGAAGCCCC
>NZ_JAULSJ010000111.1:0-308 GCF_030518295.1 Chryseobacterium urinae
GATCAGTAAGCGCAGAAGAGCTTTTAGACAAGCATATAATTTACGATTCCTGAAAAGAGGCGATACGTCTTTTTTAAGAGATTCTGATGTTTTCCTTCATTATTTTAAAATAAAAAAAACTTAAAATAAAACTTGCGGGAATAAAAAAGATCAGTATCTTTGCAGTCCCTAAACGGGGAAGCGCAGGAGTGAATGATTAAGGTTTTAGAGAGGAGTTAAGGTTACAGAAAAAACTTTAAAATTTTCTTTCAAAACATTTGGTCAGATGAAAATAAGTTATTACTTTTGCACTCGCAAATACGAAACAA
>NZ_JAULSJ010000112.1:0-294 GCF_030518295.1 Chryseobacterium urinae
CCTATCGTTAGACGAAGTGGCACTCTCTGACGGAGAACTCTACACCGTGCTTACCTCCAAGACTGCACGAGGCAGGAAAGGAAGCATTGTTGCCATAATAAAAGGTACCCAGAGTGATTTTGTCATCACACATCTTTTAAAGATCAGCAGAAAACTTCGGATGAAGGTAAATGAAATTACTTTGGATATGGCGGGTTCCATGAAGCGTATTGCCCAACGCTGCTTCCCTGGTGCAACACAGGTAATTGACCGCTTTCATGTTCAGAAGCTGGCTACAGAAGCCCTTCAGGAAAT
>NZ_JAULSJ010000113.1:0-292 GCF_030518295.1 Chryseobacterium urinae
TCGGGGCGTAGCGTAGTCCGGTCATCGCGCCTGGTTTGGGACCAGGAGGTCGCAGGTTCGAATCCTGCCGCCCCGACAATTTTAGGGTGCGTAGCTCAGCTGGATAGAGCATCTGCCTTCTAAGCAGACGGTCAAAGGTTCGAATCCTTTCGCGCTCACTTAAGCCTCATAACTTTGTTATGAGGTTTTTTGTTTACATTAATGTATGTGCTACTGCTATATTCTTTTTTCTGAATCTTTAAATAAATATTATGTCGGACATTCCTGTGAAATTTTACAGGAAAGATTAAGG
>NZ_JAULSJ010000114.1:0-262 GCF_030518295.1 Chryseobacterium urinae
TCAATGTAAAATTGTTTGTCTTTTCTCAAATGCATTTGCAGCATTTTTGTCATCTTGAAAGGATCTTAGCAATAAAGATAATAAGAGACTCTTCGACAGGCTCAGAGTGACACCGCAAATACGAAATGAAAGACAAATTAAGAATCTTTTTAAACACGAATGCCACTAATTTTTTGCACAAAGAGCACAAATAAATTAAAGACTAGATTAAAGACAGACTTCATGCATATTGTTTCAGATATTGAAAAGAATAACTTCCACC
>NZ_JAULSJ010000115.1:0-258 GCF_030518295.1 Chryseobacterium urinae
TTGAGCGGAAGACGGGGGTCGAACCCGCGACATTCAGCTTGGAAGGCTGACGCTCTACCAACTGAGCTACTTCCGCAATTTTGTTTCCAAAATTATTGGTAACGCTGTGCAAACTTAAGGAAAATCCTTTATTTATGCAACTTTTTTTCTAATATAAAATGTGGGGAGAGCAGGATTCGAACCTACGAAGCCGAAGCAACTGAGTTACAGTCAGTCCCATTTAGCCACTCTGGAATCTCCCCAGATATTTTATATTAA
>NZ_JAULSJ010000116.1:0-257 GCF_030518295.1 Chryseobacterium urinae
CGGTGAGAACAGTTTTCGGGATAAATAATCCAATCTTCTGCATGAGATTTCTGCTTCCAGTCTTTAAACCCGCTGAGTGATTTTTTGTACTGCCTCCGGAATTTTTTGCCCTTAACGCCATACATTTCACCAATGGTTTCTAAGGGAAGGGCTTTAGTATCGGCAGATTTTTTTTAAGAACTCTGCAAAATCCTGTGTCATGCGAGTGCCTTTAGCGATGAGTTTCCAGTCGCGGTGAACAATGTTCCCGGACTTAA
>NZ_JAULSJ010000117.1:0-247 GCF_030518295.1 Chryseobacterium urinae
GGGGGCTATGCAAAAAGTTTAGTTAATCTGAATAGAAAGAAAGTTCTGTCTTTTACCCCTCGAAGTTGTAGTCTGAAGTTTTTAATTTTCGCATTAAAAGATTCCGCAGCAGCATTGGTGCTTCTTGCTTCAAAATAATTGAGAATATCGTTGTAATGATTTATAATGGTATTCTTTAGTGTAGAAAATGATTTAAAACCCGACTCTTCAACATCCTTAAACCAATGAGCCAACTTCAACATGGCAA
>NZ_JAULSJ010000118.1:0-241 GCF_030518295.1 Chryseobacterium urinae
CGGCGGACCTCGAAGATCGAACGTGGCAATCGTTACCAAATTTCCAACTTTACAACAACTGCATTTCGGCTGAAACGGCTTTGGCAAAGGTTTTTCTTTGGGCTGGATGCCTAAATTTTGTTGTAGATTTTTAAGTTTGATACGCTTCCAGGTGCTGCTCAAAAAACCATAATGACGGATTTTTACAAATCTTTTCGGTAAAATATGCATCGCAAAACGGCGGATAAACTCTGCGTGGCTT
>NZ_JAULSJ010000119.1:0-237 GCF_030518295.1 Chryseobacterium urinae
CAGGAGTCTTTTGTATGTTTGCTCTTGGACTGCAATGAAACACAACGTTCACTGCAGAGAACTTTACCAGCGTTTGTTGGCAAAAGGAAAACCTAAGAAATTAGCATTAATCGCTGTTTGCAACAAGCTTTTAAGAATCTGTTTCGGTGTAGTAAAAAATAAAACGGCTTATCAACCAGATTATCAAAAAAACTTTAAAATTTTAACCTGATTAATTTGCGTATTAACATAGAACAT